>NZ_KV813898.1:0-345 GCF_001813755.1 Corynebacterium sp. HMSC074H12 | reverse complement strand
TCCAACAACGGGAAGATCAACGAGTCGACGGGTGATGTGGTCGCGCAGCTTTCCTGACTGTCCGCAGTCCGGGCACACGCCGCTAACGGCTACTGGCGTAGCCTCAATGATGGTCAGCGGTCCGGCATCAGCAGCACCGGTGATAGCAAGCCCGATTTCCGCGGTACGGCAGATGGTGTCGGCAACGAGGTTTCCAGTAGGCTTCACAGTACGGGTTCCTGGTGGGTTTAGATGGTTGTGTAGGAACTTTCATCTTCACACCAGGGACCCCTACATGTTGTGGTGACCCGCTGAACCCGTCGATTTCTACCTCACCCCGCTACGCACCCCGAAACCGGAAGAGCC
>NZ_KV813897.1:0-1784 GCF_001813755.1 Corynebacterium sp. HMSC074H12 | reverse complement strand
TGTTATGTCCATGGACTTTTTGGACACGGAGTCCAGTAACTTTTTGGGCTAGGAGTCCAATGACTTTTTGGACGTGGAGTCTCCCTGCTTTTTGGGCAGGGAGTCTTTGGTGTTTTTGGACAGTCTCTAGCTCGTCTTACCGGTTATGGTTTCTTTCGTCTCGACGGGCGCGGACGCGACAGGATTGGTTTGATCTCTGGTGGCCGGCGGTGCCACATTCCTTCGACATGCCCGATGTTGATCTGTCCGCCGGCTGGACGCTCAAGTAGCTTGATGGGCAGTGGGAATGAAAACAGTGCTTCACCATCATGATCAGTGAAGAACTCAGCGGTGTCATCGGTAACGTGGCTGTATATGAGCCGGTTTTTAAACCGGAGTCCTACATAGAATCCATAGCCCAGGATGCGCACCACTCCGCTTTTGTTGATCCACAGTGTGTCGGGGATACCCCAGGCGTTGCTTGACTGGGCGGATAGACCGTCTACGGTGGGACTGACGGTAGGAGATGATTCTTGCTGGATTGGTTCGTTATCGTCATCGATGGTTGTGGGAGAAGCTGCAACTTCTCCCACAACCGGCACCATCGCCTCTTTAACCTTCTCGATACGATGCTCGTGGTGTATCGCGCTTTCTGAGTGCGTATCCCGGTATGACTTCACAATCTTGGCCCACAGCAGATCCGGGTCAATGGGTTGTGTTGGGGATTGAGCGTGGGCGAAGTGCTCACGGGCTTGGGCTGGAGTGATGTGCATTTTGCCGACTAGCAGGCCTTGATGGCGGCGCCTGGTGTTGTAAAACTCGCGGTAGTCGTCCAACAGCTGTTGGACGTGCTGAAGTGTCGTAGGTTGGCGTGCATCGAGAAACTTGGTCATAGTTTGATGCGAGCGTTCATCTTTGCCTTGGGTTTGCGGGCCAAAACCTGCAATGGACCAGATACCTTGGGCGGCGAGCCAGCGCTCGGTATCGGACAATCGGCCCCGGTGATAGGTGGCAAAAGCTTCACCGTTATCGGTCAAAAGTTCCTGCGGGCGACCATACGTTTCTATTGCTGCGGCCAAGGTAGTGCGAGCATCGAATCCGTTTTCTTTGGCGGCGAAGGCTTGTGAGCCCAGATCAAACCGGCTGGCATCATCAACCAGCTGGTAGATAGTGATCTGGGTATGTGGAGTGTCAAAGAGTCGATAGACAAACCCGTCGAGTTGCCACAGCTCATCGACTTTATCGCGTGCCCAGCGTTTATAGCTTTTACGAGGACGTTTACGGGCATTGGCCTCAGCAACACCAGCTTCGTGGAGCCAAAGCGCAATCGTAGACCGTGCCGGTGGGTGCTCTAAACCAAGGTCATCAATGAGGTAGTAATAGATCGACCACGGGCCATAGTCACGTCCCCGGGCCTTGAGCACTGATCGAGCTGTGATGACTTTCTGACGAAGGTGATCATCGTAGATTCTGGCTGGGGAATGCGGGGCGGTGGAGTCAGGCAGGATGCCTACACGGCCGCGTTGTTCAACGCGGCGTTTGATGTTGGCATAGGTTTGGCGAGATACGCCAATATCCTTGCAGAATTGGGTGACGGTTCGTCCGTCTCTTACTGGGTCGAAGTCCGCTATTTTCTTGCGGAGATGGGTTGAAATAGCCATCTTGGTATTCCAACCCACCGACTGTCCAAAAAGTCTTGAGACATCACGACAAGGAAGTCTTTGGACTCCGTGACCAAAAACTATCTGGACTCCCCGTCCAAAAAGCCATTAGACTCCGTGTCCAAAAACTCCATAGACATCACA
>NZ_KV813896.1:0-36654 GCF_001813755.1 Corynebacterium sp. HMSC074H12 | reverse complement strand
CACGACACTGCTACCAAATAGCCGGTCGCAACACCTTTTCGTGCTTTACAACTAGAATGTAGTCGGTATCAACTCTTGGCGGGATAGCGAAGGAGAACGCGATGAGGTTCCCGCAGACTTCGGCTTCTTTTACTCATTCTTATAACCCGGTCTTCCTGAAGGAACTGAAGGCTGTTCCCTACGGGAGAAAAAACGAGAACCCCTCTCCCTACAACCTTTGTCCGGTCTTTGAATCAGTAGAGCCTGTTCCGCAAGTGCGCGATATCCGTGGTGGGCTTGTGTTTTTCGGAGCGATGGTCTTGGCAGCGGGACTCATCTTCTTTGTGGGCTTGCTTCTTAACAGCTTCAAGGTTCCGGGTCTCTTGGCGTTTCTTCTTGGCGCGCTGCTCCTTTATTTTTTGTTTCTCATCGCTAAGCATGCGCTGTTTGCTCTTCGCATTAATAGGGCCTGGAAGAATGGCTGGATCGATTTTTATCCGGTTTTCCTTGGCAGTCTTTTTCACGATGAGGAGAATGCCAGGCGTGGGAAGAAGGGGAATTTTTATGCCACGAAGGCGTTGGTCGTGGCGCCAAACGGCGAGTACCGGATGCTCGAGGTGTCCGTGGAAGGGCTGAGTCGGGACCGAATGATTAAGGAAGGCGCTGTCTTGGCGCGTGACCGCCAGGGGATCCGCCTTGATGCAATCCGCAATAATGGGTGGACATTCTGGGCCGTCGTTCGTGGTCGGCCGTTGGACGACGGAAGCGTGGAACATGGGCTGTCCGCTTCACAGGTGGCTGCGGGCTTGAATCGCGTTCGGCATGGTTGGCCCTTGGATCGGCTTGATTCCTTGCCTGATGGCCCGTGAATTTTGACTATTAGCCATGGTTGTGGGCCATTTCACTCACCAGTCGGTGCATTGCCGGTTTCGGGCCGCTGACCTGTACACTGGTTCGGTACATACGGACGCGTCTACCGCAGAAAGTGCATGGATTTAATGTCTGAATCTAACTCCCGCGACCACGAGCGTGGCCGCGAAGGTTCCTCGGGAAGCAAACGGGGAAACAACCGCTCTGGTGGCCGGAAGTTTGAGAAGCGTGGCGGCGCATCGGGGCGTCGAGAAGAGCGTCGCGGCGATCGCCGCGATGATCGCCGTGGCGGTCGCGCTGGTGCTAAACCTCGTCGTGGGGATCGCCGCAACGATCGTCAGGGCCACGATCGTGATAAGCACAAGGCCTCGCATCCGC
The DNA here is from genome assembly GCF_001813755.1 of Corynebacterium sp. HMSC074H12. Lineage (NCBI taxonomy): Bacteria > Bacillati > Actinomycetota > Actinomycetes > Mycobacteriales > Corynebacteriaceae > Corynebacterium > Corynebacterium sp. HMSC074H12. Next base: position 35,427 of record NZ_KV813896.1, on the reverse strand, counting down.
AGCGTTCGGGCTACCGTGAGGAGCGGATCAATCGCCGCATGACGGACCCGGATCTGCCATCTGATATCGATATCACTGACCTCGATCCTTCTGTGCTGCAGGACCTCTCCTCGCTATCGAAGGAAAACTCCGAAGCAGTGGCCAAGCATCTCATTATGGCGGCAACGTGGCTTGATGATGACCCGCAGCTGTCACTTCGCCACGCGCGCGCGGCAAAGGATCGCGCTGGACGCGTATCGGTTGCGCGTGAAATGAATGGAATCGCCGCCTACCGTGCTGGGGAGTGGAAGGAAGCTCTGGCGGAGTTGCGCGCTGCGCGCCGTATTTCCGGTGGCCCTGGATTGCTTGCCGTGATGGCGGATTGTGAACGCGGCCTTGGTCGCCCAGAGAAGGCCGTGGAGCTGTGGCGCAGCGAAGAGGCCAAGGAGCTGGCACCGGAGGATGCCATCGAGTTGGCAATCGTGGCTGCAGGTGCACGCTTAGACATGGGTCAAGCAGATTCTGCTGTGGTCACGATTCAGCGCGCGCAGCCGAACAAGGACGCCACAGGCGTGTCTGCCTGCCGCCTTTCTTATGCTTACGCCAATGCTCTGCTGGAGGCCGGCCGTAAGGATGAGGCACAGGAATGGTTCCAGCATGCGGTTGACATCGATGAAGGAGACTGGACCGACGCCGCGGAGCGCCTGGCCGAATGTAAATAATGAGTATTCTCAAGACCCACGATTCGCTGCTGCTAGATCTTGACGGAACCGTATGGGAGGGAGGACAGGCCCTCCAGTGCGTCGTTGACGTTATTAACTCCTGTGGTGTTCCCGCGGTGTACGTGACGAACAATGCTTCCCGCAGCCCCCAGACCGTGGCTGGCATGCTCGGAGAAATTGGACTGAAAACGGATGCCAACCGTGTTGTTACCTCCGCGCAAGCCGCAGTCAAGATTGCCCGTGAGGACTTCCCGGCAGGAACCAAGGTTCTTGTCATCGGCGCTGACTCATTCCGCACTCTGGCCCGTGAGGCAGGGTTCGAAGTAGTCGACAGCGCCGATGATAAGCCTGCGGCAGTGTTGCAAGGCATGGATAAGTCGGTCGGTTGGGAACAGCTTTCCGAGGGGGCATTTGCTATCAATCAAGGTGCGAAATACTACGCCTCCAACCTCGATACGTCGCTGCCGACGGAGCGAGGAATGGCCGTGGGTAATGGCTCGCTCGTCGCGGCTGTTGTTTCGACCACGGGCGTTGAACCTATTTCTGCAGGCAAACCGGAGCCCGCTATGTTTACGCAGGCGGCCAAGCTGGTGGGGTCGACCAAACCCCTTGCTGTCGGCGACCGTCTGGACACCGATATCGTCGGTGGTAATAACGCAGCGATGGATACGTTCCACGTGTTGACCGGTGTGTCTCGTGAGCTGGCGCTTATTGAAGCCATTCCGGAGGCACGTCCCAATTTCATCGGCGCGGGCTTCCACGAGCTCTCACTCTCGGAAGCACAGGCACGGCCAGGAGCCCAGGGCGGATTCCGGGCTCGGTATGACGGTTATGACATCGTCCTTCAAGGAGGCGATGAGAAGTCGACTTCGGTCGAGGCGCTGCGCACGGTTTTGGAAGTAGCCTGGGCGGGCGCTGAGCCTCCTCGCTATATTCAGCCGCGGAGCGAGGCCGCTGAAAGGGTAGTATCCACATGGCGGTAAAGCCCCATGACCCGCGGGCGGTGCTTGCCCCAGAAAAACTGGATGAGTCCATCGCCGCGATTCTTAACGAGCCAGTGGAAACTCTTGAGCAGGAGCTGGTCCAGCTGGACCGTGCTCACACCGTGCTGCGGGATGCGCTTCAAGACAACTAGCGCTTTACACCAAGGAATGTAGGGGAAAGAGGACCTGTCTATGCCACCGCAACGTCGCCGTCTTGACGCGGAGTTGGTACGCCGAAAGATCGCGCGCTCACGTGAGCACGCTGTCGAGATGATCAAGGCCGGCCGCGTGACGGTTGGTGGTTTCAAGGCCACCAAACCCGCCACGGTGGTGGAACCAGAGGTATCCATCAAGGTGGAGGCCAGTGAGGGGGATGACTGGGCGTCGCGAGGCGCACACAAGCTCTTGGGCGCACTCGAAGCCTTTGACGTGGATCTGAAGGGCAAGCGCGTGTTGGACGCAGGAGCGTCGACCGGTGGGTTTACCGATGTCTGTTTGCGCCGCGGTGCCGCGGAGGTGTTATCGGTTGACGTGGGCTACGGGCAGCTGTTGTGGCGCCTGCAAAACGACGAGCGCGTTACCGTGCTAGACCGCACGAATATTCGTAATCTGACCCTAGAGCAGACCGGTGGGCCGTGCGATGCCATGGTGGGTGACTTATCTTTTATCTCCTTGAAATTGGTGCTTCCGGCCATCGTGGAATGCATGGTCGATGGCGCGTGGTTACTGCCCATGGTCAAGCCACAGTTTGAAGTAGGTAAGGACCGTATTGGTGCCGGCGGCGTGGTGAGGTCACCCGAGCTTCGCGCGGAAGTAACCAAGGACGTGGCGGTCTTCGCTCAGGAGCTCGGCCTAAGCGTAAAAGGTGTGGCTGCCTCCCCGCTACCGGGACCGAGCGGTAACGTCGAGTATTTCCTCTGGCTGGTCAAGGACGGGATGTCCACCCCGGAGGATAGGCTGGACGTACTCATCGAAACGGCAATTAAGGAAGGACCTCAGTGAGCACTACCAGCGCCGCGGATGGCACCATGCGCCGTGAAATTCTTCTTGTCCCGCACGCCAGTCGCGAGGAAAACCTTGCCGCCACCCACCGGGCCGCGGAGCTGCTGCAGGAGGCAGGCATTAAGGTGCGCGTCTGTGCTGCGGATACTGTGCTTCCCGGGCTGCAGCACGTCCGGCATACACCAGCGGCAGCAGAGGGCTGCGAACTGGTGTTGGTACTCGGAGGCGATGGCACGTTCCTGCGCGCTGCGGATATGGCCCGCGCCGTGGACGTTCCGGTGTTGGGCATCAACTTGGGGCACGTGGGCTTCCTCGCAGAATGGGAAGCGGAGTCCCTAGACCGTGCGCTCGTGCGCGTCATCGAGCAGTCCTATGACGTCGAAGACCGCCTGACCATCGACGTGAGCGTCTTCGATTCGGAAGGCGCGTTGCGTGAGCGCAGCTGGGCGCTGAATGAGGCGTCGATTGAAAACCTCAACAGGTCCGGAGTGCTTGATGCCATCCTCGAAGTGGATGGCCGTCCAGTATCCGCTTTTGGGTGCGACGGTGTACTTATTTCTACCCCTACGGGCTCCACGGCTTATGCCTTCTCCGCCGGCGGCCCTGTGCTGTGGCCTTCGCTCGATGCCATCCTGGTGGTGCCGAATAACGCGCACGCATTGTTTACCAAGCCGCTCGTGGTGTCTCCGGATTCACAGGTAGCGGTGGAATCGGCATCGGCAACGACTCCCGCCGTGGTGATCCTCGATGGTTTTCGGGAAATCTCCATGCCCCCAGGCTCACGCGTGGAAATCGTGCGCGGTGAACGGCCGGTGCGGTGGGTTCGCCTTGACCACCAGCCTTTCACTGACCGGCTTGTGTCCAAGCTGCGCCTTCCCGTGGAAGGCTGGCGCGGACCGCGGCATTAACCTGCTCTAGCGCGTAACCAGGAAGGAAGATAACTCTCCGTGCTCGTTGATATCAGCATTTCTGATCTCGGTGTAATTGAAAGCTCCACCGCGGAGCTTTCGCAGGGGCTCACCGTGCTCACTGGTGAAACCGGTGCTGGCAAGACCATGGTGGTGACCGGCTTGCGCCTGCTCGCGGGAGGGCGCGCTGATGCCTCGCGCGTGCGCGAAGGGGCCTCCAAAGCTGCCGTCGAAGGGCACTTTTCTTCTGATTCGAAGGCCGTGGCGGAACTAGTTGAGGAAGCCGGGGGTGAGCCCGATGAGAACGGCGAATACATCGCCTCCCGCACGGTGTCGGCGGCAGGACGCTCGCGGGCCTACCTGGGTGGGCGAGCGGTGCCGGCGGCGACGCTGGGGGAGTTCGCTTCCCACCTCATTACCGTCCACGGGCAAAACGATCAGCTGCGGCTGTTGTCTACTGATCAACAGCTGGCCGCCATCGACCGCTTTGACCCTGCAGTTGAATCGGTCCGCGAGGCGTATGCCCAGGCATTTAGCCACTGGCGCGCGTTGGCCAAGGACTACCAGCGCCGTACAGAATCACGGCGTGAGATGGCACAGGAAGTCGACCGGCTCCAGTTCGCGATAACGGAGATTTCGGACCTTGACCCGGAACCGGGCGAGGACGCAGAGCTCGTGACCCTCATTAAGCGCCTGCAGGATGTTGATGCCCTGCGCGAGGGAGCCGCCACTGCGCTGAGCGCTCTCGACGGCGGGGAAGGTTTCGGTGATGAGGACACCGCAGTCAACCTCGTCGGCACCGCTGAAACCGCGCTGGCTGGGGCCAGCGATGTCGAACTCGCGCGGCTCGGGGAGCGATTGAGCGAGGTCACCGCGCAGTTGACCGATATTGCCGCTGAGCTCACCACGTATCTGGGAAATCTCCCCGCAGATCCCAACCTCCTCGAGGAATCCCTGCAGCGCCAACAGGAGCTCAAGCGCCTGACACGTAAGTATGCCGCAGACATCGATGGGGTGTTGGCCTGGCGTGACGCGGCAGAAGCGAAACTCGCGACGTTGGACACCTCCACCGAGGCCCTCGAAGCATTGAAGAAGGAGGTAATGGCGGCCGAAAAGACAATGGTGGCTAAGGCCGAGAAGCTCACCGCCGCCCGCACCAAGGCAGCGAAGAAGCTGGGCTCGCAGGTCACCGAGGAGATTCACGGCTTGGCCATGCCTCATTCCACACTGACGGTCGCCGTGCACAAGGCGAAGTACTCCAAGACGGGCGCGGATGAAGTGGAATTCCAACTCAACGGAAAGCCCTTGGCCTCGGCCGCCTCCGGCGGTGAGCTCTCCCGCGTCATGCTGGCGATGGAAGTGGTACTCGCCAGCGGCGACGGCACCACCTTGGTCTTCGACGAAGTGGACGCCGGTGTGGGTGGTCGCGCAGCGGTGGAGATTGGGCGTCGGCTAGCGCGCCTGTCCATCACCAACCAGGTCATTTGCGTGACCCACCTGCCCCAAGTGGCTGCCTATGCGGATTCGCACCTGCACGTGTCCAAGGAGAAATTCACCTCCGGCGTTGCGGATTTGAGCGCCGAGGAACGCGTCGAGGAACTCGCCCGGATGCTCGCTGGTCTTGATGACACCGCGACTGGCCGCGCGCATGCCCAGGAGCTCTTCGACCGGGCTCAAGCAGAAGTGGAGAGTTTCCGCGCGCCTTCCACACATTGAGCGCCTAACAGGGGAAACTGTCAGGCATGAGTCTGTTTTCCCGTAACACCGATCTGCCTGGAGAACACGGCGCGCTGCGTGATTGCACCCCGGGTGGCAAGGGCATGAAGAAGTTCAGCGCCGGTGACTTCGCAGTCATCAACGCCGCCAACATCTCCCGCCAAGAGGCCCAGACCCTCGTGGATATGAAACCAGCTGCTGTGATTAACGTGGCGGAGTTTTCTACCGGCTCCATTCCGAACTATGGCCCGCACATGCTTCTCGACGCCGACGTCACCCTTATCGAGGGCGTGGGCCAAGATTTCGTCAGCAACTTCAAGGACGGGAAGAAGGCGCGTCTTACTGAGGACGGGACGGTGTATGTGGGGGATACCCAGCTGTCTTCTGGAACGGTGGTTACCCGGGACCGCGCGGAGAAGAACTTCTCCTCCGCGCAACGCGAACTTATCGACCATATGGAAGCCTACTTTGGCAATTCCATCGAGTTCATCCACTCCGAAGGCCCGCTCCTCATCGATGGCCTTGGCGTTCCGGATGCTGGTTCCGTCATGGCGGGACGCAAGGTCCTCGTGGTGTCGCCCTCTGAGGAGCACCGCAAAAAGCTCACGCTGCTGCGCAACTTCATCCGCGAGTATGAACCCGTCATCATCGGTGTCGACTCTGCCGCAGATACGTTGGTTGAGCTGGGCTATCAGCCTAACTTCATCGTGGGAAATCCTTCGGAAGTGAGCTCTGAAACCCTGCGCAGTGGTGCCCAAGTTATTCTCCCAGCTGAGCCGGACGGCACTGCGGAAGGACTCGAGCGCATTCAGGATCTGGGAATCGGCGCGATGACATTCCCGGCTGCGACAGACTCAGCAACGGATCTTGCACTCCTGCTCGCGGACTACCACGAAGCGCAGATGATTGTGCAGGTTGGGGGCGCCCTCGATCTCGATGACATCTTTGCCAACGAGCCGACTGCCACGCCCGCAGCCCTGTTATGCCATATGAAGGCAGGTACGCGCCTCGTGGACGCGGACGCCGTCATCAACCTCTACGCCGCGCCGAATTCCGGCGCAATGGGGTGGATGTGGGCCCTGCTGGGCATTTTCGTGGCGCTGGCCGTGGTCATCCTCATCGTGGGCCTGGGTGGCGATGAATCATTCCTGCAGAACCTGATCGATACGTGGAACAACTTCGCGTTGAGCGTGCAGGGGTGGTTTAAATAATGGGTTCGCCTAAATCCCTGATTGTCACCGGCCTTGGCTTCGGTGCAGCCATTGGTATTGCGTTGGGCACGTTGGTCATCGCACCGAACATGGACTCCACCCCGGGGCGCGGTGGGGAGTCCAACGACGAGGTCCGAGAAAAATACAGCAAGCTGGTGCTTGACCACAACATTGCGAAGGCCCAGCTGGATTCCGCTGATTCCGTGATGGGGGACCTCGGCCGTTACGTCGTCGACGGCACTCTAGTCCAGCGTCCGGTCATGGTACTCAGCATGCCCGACGCCAATGATGCCGATGTCACGGCTGTGAAGGATCTTCTAGGCTCCGCCGATTCCACCGACGCTGGAAGCATTAAACTGACCGAAAAATTCTTGGCCCAGGAATCCGCAGACAAGTTGTTGTCCCTCGTCACCACCACGCTGCCGGCAGGAGCGAAGCTCGATAAGAAGAAGATCGATGCCGGTACTCATGCCGGCCAAGCGCTTGCTGCCGGGCTGATGATGGATGCTAAGACCACCCAACCGCTTGCCACCGTCGACGATCGGGCGACCTTGCTGCGTGCCTTGCGCGATGCCGGCTACATCGATTACAAGGATGGCACGATCCTGCCTGCTCAGGCGGTCGTAATCGTCGGCGGCGGCCTGACACCGGGAGAAGACGAAGACAGCGCTGGCAAGAAGTACACTATCGACACCACCGTCAAGTTCCTGGAAGGTTTCGAGTCCGCGGACGCCGCCATGGTGTATGCCGGGCGCGTGCAGTCCGCAGGGGATGGCGGAGTGTTGGAAAAGCTCCGGGCGGCCAAGACTGGGATTAGCACCGTGGACTCCATCGACCACCCGGTCTCCCAGATGGCCAGCGTCTTGGCCGTCAAGGAGCAGCTCGATGGCGGCCGCGGCGTGTACGGTTCTGCAGCGAATGCCGAGGGCGCAGCGCCGGCGCTGCCGAAGGATCTCTAAATGCCACACGAGTTTCGTACGGTGGGAAGCGAGCTGCTTGTCGACGCCCCCATTATCGCCGTCCGCCGTGATGACGTTGTGATGCCGGGAGATGTCGTGGCGCAGCGGGAGATCGTCGAGCACCTCGGTGCCGTGGCCGTTATGGCTTTGGACGAGGACAACCGCGTCGCCATGGTGGAGCAGTACCGCCACAGTGTGGGCAAACGCCTGTGGGAGCTGCCAGCTGGTTTGCTCGACGTCAAAGGTGAAGATGAGCTCAGTGCCGCACAACGCGAACTCCAAGAGGAGGCCGGACTGGCCGCCGAGGACTGGGGGGTGTTGACCGATCTGGTGACCTCCCCGGGCTTTTGTGAAGAAGCCGTACGGGTGTTCGTGGCGCGTGGGCTGCGGGACGTCGCCAAGCTCGAGGCCACAGGTGATGAAGAGGCCGACATGGGGTTTTCGTGGGTGCCGCTAGCGGAGGCCGTCGATCGTATCCTCGCCGGCGAGATTGTGAACTCTATTGCAGTGGCCGGAATTCTCGCCGCCTATGCCTGTGTGCGTGAAGGACGCACACCGCGGCCGGTTGATTCACCTTTCGAGTTGCGGCCGCAGTCGCTGGCTAGCCGGCGTACCGGACCGGATTTGAAGAAGCTGTGAGCAGCACGACTCCTGCTGCTGCCGCTGGGCAAGCGTGGCTGATGCACCTCATGGTGGAAAAAGGTGCCTCGAAGAACACGGTGAGTAATTACCGGCGTGACATCAATCGCTACGTGTCGTGGCTAGCGGAATCTGGGATCACGGATTTGCGCCAGGTTTCTCGCGCGCACGTGGAGAACTACCTCATGTACCTGCGTGAATCCCTCGCCCAGTCCTCGGCCAGTCGAGCGCTGATCGTCGCGCGTGGGCTGCATAAATTTGCGCTCGCGGAGGGGATGATTGAAGAAGACGTCGCGGCGGAGGTTTCGCCGCCCAAGCGGGCCCAAGCGCTACCGGAGACCCTCAGCGTGGAGGACGTCGAGACTTTGCTCACCGCCATTCCCACTGATGAATCCGCAACCCCCATAGACATCCGCGATCGCGCTTTGCTGGAGGTTCTCTACGGCACGGGCGCGCGCATCTCCGAAGTGATCTCCTTGAGCGTGGATGACGTAACGGCTGAGGGGCCGACGACCGTGCGCGATATTCTGCTGCTGAGCGGCAAGGGCGATAAGCAACGCCTCGTTCCGTTGGGTTCGCACGCGGTAAGAGCGGTCGAGCATTACCTCGTGCGGGCACGGCCGGTCTTAGCAACTGGAGCCTCTCACGCGCTATTCCTCAACACCCGGGGCAAGGCCCTGTCACGGCAAAGCGCATGGGCCGCCATCAAGTCCGCTGCACAGCGCGCGCACTTGAGCGCCAACATCTCTCCGCACACCCTGCGTCACTCCTTTGCTACCCACCTGCTGGAGGGTGGTGCGGATGTGCGTACAGTTCAGGAACTGCTGGGTCATTCTTCCGTGACGACGACGCAGATTTACACGCACGTGACTGCGGATTCGCTTCGCGAGGTGTGGCGTACTGCTCATCCACGCGCCTAAAGGCGCCTAGACTCAGTTCGATTTACATCAATGAAAAGGATTTCTATGACTTCATCTGCTCGCGCTTCCCGGACCTTTCGCGGGGCTGCGATTGCTCTCGCGCTCACCGTATTTCCACTTGCCGGTGTTGCGGCCAACCCGGTGAGCGCGAAGGGCGGGATCCCCGGGCTCGGCGCGGCAGTTGCCCATGCTCAGGATGCCACCATCCCCGTGCCGGCTGGACAAACCACGACGGTTTCCCTGCCGGTGCCTGTCGACGTCTCCGTGGCTGCCGATGGGTGGAATGTGAGCGCCTCAGGTGGCACTGCTACGGTGACGGCCCCGCCAGCAGGTGGACAGATTACCGTTCCGGTGACCTATCAGGGCGTGACCATGACCATCGTGCTCGTTGCTGACGCCGATGTCACCGCCGAGGAACTCAACGACGCTGCCGAAAGCGTCGATCCGGGGCGCCTTGGTGGTGGCCAGCCGGGGCCGGAGGACGCAGAGAACCAACAAGGTAACGACGCAGAGAACCAACAAGGTAACGAAGAACTGGGTGGAAACGGCGACGTCACAGACGATGCAAGCGATGGCGGAGCGGCGACCGGTGCGGATAGTTCCAGCACCGGCCACGCGCAACCGCACCGTACGGGCCGTGGCTGGGAAGGCGTGGATGATTCCCACACGTCCTATGTCAACCTAGAATCCACCATCGAAGGCCAGACCATTCACGCCAAGCTAGGTTTGAAACAAGCGCTGGACCTTTATAACCGCTTCAAGCATCTTGAGGATGAAGGCGTCACGCTGCGTTATCTCAACGCGGAAGGGGAGTTCATCGAGGGCGTGAAACGCGACATTGATAAGGGCTCGCGCACCATGACCCTGACCTACCCAGAGGGCATGGAACCCGACAACCCCTTCATCATGCAGTTCATCAACGAGGACACCCAGTCGGCAGAGCTGGTGGTGACACTCACAGACCCAACCCGAGAGAACACCACCGACGTGCCTCCAGAGCAGCAGCTTGACAGCGACAGCGCCACGACAGCTAGCGAAGAATCAGGCACTGATACGGGCCTTGGCGCCGGCGCGGTGATAGCGGGGATTGCGGCACTCGGCATCATCGCATTGGTCGCTGGGTTCGCACTCCGTCGGTTCCGTTCGAACCGGAAGTAAAAGCTCTCGTCGTCTAGCTTCCAGGCTTTATGTGGCGGCTTTTGCTGGCTATAATCGCGATGCGGGTGCTCAAGGGGGTACCCTATAATCACAAGGATGTAAGAGTGCGGCGCCGGTGAGTGCCGCAGGGCTAACGCGAAGATGGCCTAACTAGAGCCGTACAGGTCAAGGAAGCAGGTGTGACTGTGAGCGACGAGGGACTGTTTGAGGCCTCCGAAACACAGGTCGGGTTGACCGGCCGGCCACTGCGGGAGCTTCCGGAACCAGAGCCATTGGAAAAGCATGGTCCCGCCACGATTATCTCCATGTGCAACCAGAAAGGTGGCGTGGGGAAAACCACGTCCACGATCAATATGGGAGCATGCTTGGCGGAGTTGGGGCGTAAAGTCCTCCTCGTTGACTTGGACCCGCAGGGCGCTCTGTCCGCCGGATTGGGTCTGACTCATGACCAGATTCAGGACACCATCTATGACGTCATGCTCGATAGTGAGGTCTCGGTGCATTCTGCCATCGTTCACACCGGCGTGGCGGGGCTCGACCTGGTTCCGGCCAACATTGATCTTTCCGCCGCAGAGATTCAGATGGTCAACGAGGTGGGCCGCGAGCACACCTTGGCTCGAGCGCTGCGCCCGGTACGCAAGGACTATGACTTCATCATCATCGACTGCCAGCCTTCCCTGGGCCTGCTTACGGTCAATGCGCTGGCCTGTTCGCAAGGCGTCATTATCCCGATGGAATGCGAGTTCTTCTCCCTGCGCGGCCTCGCGCTGTTGACCGACACCGTGGAGAAGGTTGCTGACCGCATCAATTTCGACCTGGAGATCATGGGCATTCTGGTCACCATGTTTGACCGTCGCACCCGCCACGCCCGCGAAGTCATGGACCGGGTAGTCGAGTACTTCGGGGATAAGGTCTTTGACACGGTGATTACGCGGACCGTGCGTTTCCCAGAGACCTCGGTAGCCGGTGAACCGATTACCACCTGGGCACCGAGCTCGCAGGCTGCCAAGCAATACCGCGACCTAGCTAAAGAGGTCATTGAGCGGGCCAACGGCTAGCCGCCTATTATGACCCAACCGGAGATCACCGGCTTTCGCATCGCGCTGGGCAATTTTGAGGGTCCGTTCGATCTGCTGCTCCAGCTCATTCAAGCGAAAAAGTTAGATGTCACCGAGGTGGCGCTGTCTGAAGTCACCGATGAGTTCGTGGCCTATACCCGAGCGTTGGGGGAGACCGCGGACCTGGACGAGACGACGGAATTTCTGCTCATCGCCGCTACGCTTTTGGATTTGAAGGCGGCGCGTCTATTGCCGCGCGGCGAGGTCGATGACCTTGAGGACCTCGAGCTCCTGGAGACCCGAGATCTGCTTTTCGCGCGGTTGCTGCAGTATAAGGCTTATAAGCAGGTCGCTGACCAGTTTGCGCAGTGGCAGCGCGCCGCCCAGCGCCGCTATCCACGTGCGGTGGCGATGGAGGAGCGCTTCAGCGAGCTTCTTCCACCTGTCAAACTTGGACACACCCCAGCCACGTTCGCGGAACTCGCCGCCGGGGTATTCCGCCCCAAGCCTCCCGAGGAAGTCGCGACCGGTCACATCCACCAAGTCGCCGTCTCTGTGCCGGAACAGGCTGGAAAAATCCTTACCACGCTCAAGCTGTTAGGCACAGGGCAGTGGATGAGCTTTGATGCGTTAACGCGAGACTGCACCATTTCCATGGAAGTGGTGGGCCGCTTCTTGGCATTGCTGGAGCTGTACAAAGCCAAGGCTGTGGATGCGTCTCAACCCGAATCCTTAGGCCCGTTGGAATTGTCGTGGACAGGGCTCGACGTGGATCCGGCCGTTGTTGCGGCGGCGAACTGGGATTAAGGTACGCTACCGACTCATGGAGGACACGTCACCCGCAGCACACAGTGAGGCCCCAGTGCCGAGCGCACCGGCGGCTCTTCCGCTCATCCCGCAATTGCGCTCACGCCTCGAATCGATCCTTCTGGTCATCGATTCACCCGCCAGCGCGGAAGAGTTGGCCCGCGTAGTAGATGCGGAGGTCTCCGTTGTCAGAGATATTTTGCGGGCAGTGGAGCGTGAGCTCACCGAGCGTGGCTCTGGCATTGACCTGCGTGAGACACCAGAAGGATGGCGTTTTTATACCCGCAAAGAAAATGCGGACGCCGTCGAGCAGTTCGTGCTTGATGGGACCCAAACCAAGCTTTCGCGCGCCGCACTGGAAACCCTCGCGGTCATCGCCTACCGCCAGCCGGTCACCCGCGCCCAAGTCGCTGGTGTTCGCGGTGTCAACGTCGATGGCGTTGTCCGCACGCTGCTTCTGCGCGGGCTCATCCGAGAGATCGAAAGCCCCGAGCCCACAGTCGGCAACGCACACCAGTATGAAACCACTGAGCTTTTCCTGGAGCTTCTGGGAATCGACTCCCTCGAGCGTCTTCCAGACCTCGCGCCGCTGCTGCCAGACATCGAGCAGATCGATGAGGACTACTCATAAAGGCCCACCGTGCGGTAGGATTGCGGCCGGACAACGGCGCGATTCCGCGCGCCGCAAATTGAAGAACTATTGAGAGGACACATCCGTGACTCCACCCGCTCGCCGCGATGGCACACCGGACAAGAAAAAGCGAGACAGCGACATGATTGTCTCGAACGCTAAGCCGGCCCGCCATCAGCACGTAAAGAAGAAGGCCACCGCCGATTCTGTCGCCCGCGACTTGGGCGCGGACTGGCTGGCAGACGGTAAAGCTAAGAAGAATTCCCAGAACCAAGGCGAACGCCTCCAGAAGGTGCTGGCCAAAGCCGGCGTTGCCTCCCGCCGCCATGCAGAGATCCTCATCGATGAGGGCCGCGTTGAGGTCAACGGCCAGGTCATCATCACCCAAGGCACCCGAGTTAACCCCAACACGGACGTGATCCGCGTCGATGGCACACGCATCAACGTCAACGAAGAAACTCAGTACTTCGTACTCAACAAGCCCCGCGGCATGCAGTCCACTATGTCGGATGACATGGGTCGTCCGTGCGTGGGCGATGTCGTAGCGGATCGGGTCGTGGCAGGCCAGCGCCTGTTTCACGTCGGGCGCCTCGATGCGGATACCGAGGGCCTTCTTTTGCTCACCAACGACGGTGAGCTGGCCAACCGCCTCATGCATCCTAAGTACGAGGTCACCAAGACCTACCTGGCCACCGTTTTGGGTGAGGCCGATAAGAGGCTGGTTCGCCAGCTGCGCGAGGGCGTTGAACTAGAAGACGGCCCGGCGAAGGCGGACTATGTGCAGATCGTGGACAAAAACCAGGGCTATTCGCTGGTGCGTCTTGAGCTGCACGAAGGCCGCAAGCACATCGTGCGCCGCATGCTGAAGGAGGCCGGCTTTCCGGTCCAGCGTCTTGTGCGCACCAAGCTCCACACCGTGCAGCTGGGCGATATGAAGCCCGGCTCCTTGCGCGCATTGAACTCCAACGAATTGACCAGCCTGTACAAGGCGGTGGGGATGTAATGATTTCAAACATGCCAAACCAGGGACTCGTTCTGGCCGTGGATGGCCCGTCGGGCACCGGGAAGTCCACGACCTGCCGCGCGTTGGCCAAGCGCCTCGACGCGAAGTATGTCGATACCGGCGCCATGTACCGCGTGGCTACCCTTGCCGTGCTGCGCGCGGGCGTGGACCCAGCGGATACCGACGCTGTCATCGCCGCAACCGCAAACCTGCCTCTGGAGGTCTCCGATGATCCGGATTCCACTCAGGTCATCTTTGCCGGCGAGGACGTCTCCCGCGTGATCCGCGAGGACGAGGTAACCCGCAACGTGTCGGCAGTATCTGCCATCCCGGAGGTACGCCAGAACCTCGTGGAGCTGCAGCGGAACCTTGCCGCGAAGGCACACCGTGCCATTGTGGAGGGTCGCGATATCGGCACCGTGGTGCTCGCTGACGCTCCCGCTAAGGCCTTCATGACGGCCAGCGCCGAGGTCCGCGCGCAGCGCCGCCACGATCAGAACCGTGCGGCGGGCATCGATTCGGATTTTGACACCGTGCTTGCCGACGTCGAGCGGCGCGACGCTGCGGACTCCTCCCGTGCCACCTCGCCGCTGCGCCCAGCCGAGGACGCCGTACTCGTGGATACCTCTGAGATGACCCCAGACGAGGTCCTCGATGCCCTCATCGCCGTCGTCGAAGAATCGGCCGCAAAGGAGGCCTCACATGACTAATGGACCGCAGAACCCAAACGTGAACCCCGAACAGCAGCCGGAAGAATTCGAGACGGAATTTCATTACCCGGTAGGCAAACTCGAGGAAGAGGTCGTGCGCGATCCGCACGGCGGGTGGGCGCAGAAGGATTTCGATTCTGAGGACTTCGACTATGAATTCGATGAGTCGGAATTCGACGACTCCGAGTTCGGCGAAGCCGATTTCGGCGAGGAAGAAGATATCGCTGAAGGTGAGAACCCGCTCAGCGAAGAAGAGTGGGAGGCGCTATCTCACGCCTTTGGCGTGGGCGAGGAGCACACGGAGGAAAACCTCTGCACAGTGGCCGTTGTCGGCCGCCCGAACGTGGGTAAGTCTTCCCTGGTGAACCGCTTCCTCGGGCGCCGCGAAGCGGTGGTGGAGGATCACCCGGGCGTAACGCGTGATCGCGTCTCCTACGTGGCGGACTGGAACGGCCAGCGCTTCTTCGTTCAGGACACCGGTGGCTGGGATCCGAACGTCAAGGGCATCCACGCCGCTATCGCGCGCCAGGCAGAACAGGCCATGGAGACTGCCGACGTTATCGTGTTTGTCGTGGACACCAAGGTGGGCATCACCGAAACCGATGCGGTCATGGCCCGAAAGCTGCAGCGCTCTGAGGTGCCCGTCATCCTCGTCTCCAACAAGTTTGACTCGGAGACGATGTACGCAGACATGGCCGAGTTCTACGCGCTGGGCTTGGGCGATCCGTGGCCGGTATCCGCCCAGCATGGCCGAGGCGGCGCCGACGTCTTGGATGAAATTCTGCGTTTGTTCCCGGAAGAGCCGCGCCATTCTTCGATTACCTCCGGGCCTCGCCGCGTGGCGCTGGTGGGCAAGCCGAATGTGGGCAAGTCCTCGCTTCTGAATAAGCTGACGGCGGAGGAGCGCTCCGTCGTGGACAATGCCGCCGGCACGACGGTCGACCCAGTTGACTCCTTGGTGCAGCTAGATCAGCGCCTGTGGAAGTTCATTGATACCGCGGGCCTGCGCAAGAAGGTTAAGAACGCGCAGGGCCATGAGTACTACGCTTCGCTGCGCACGCGCGGCGTGATTGATGCTGCCGAGGTATGCATCATGCTTATCGACGCCTCCCAGGAAGTCTCCGAGCAAGACCAGCGCGTCCTCAACATGATTCTGGAAGCCGGTAAGGCCCTGGTCATCGCCTTCAATAAGTGGGACCTTGTGGACGAGGATCGCCGCTACTACTTGGAGCGCGAAATCGATGAGAACCTGCGTCACCTGCCGTGGGTGACCCGCGTGAATATCTCTGCGGAGACTGGCCGCGCCCTGCAGAAGCTAGAGCCTGCCATGATTGAGGCTCTCGAGAGCTGGGACCAGCGCGTGTCTACTGGTCAGCTCAACAACTGGATGCGTGAGGCGATTGCTGCGAACCCGCCGCCGATGAACAACAACCGCCTCCCGCGCGTGCTGTTCGCTACCCAGGCCTCGACACAGCCGCCGACTATCGTGCTGTTTACTACCGGCTTTTTGGATGCGGGCTATCGCCGCTATTTGGAGCGCAAGTTCCGCGAGCGTTTCGGTTTCCATGGCTCGCCCGTGCGCATCGCGGTGCGCGTGCGCGAGCGCCGTCAACGCCGATAGCTAGTGTGGGCTGAGAGCACGCAAGCGTCTAGATCCAGCCGTTTGCCTCGGCGCGCCGCGCGGCCTCAAATCGGTTACTTGCCTGTGTCTTCGTCATAATGGCGGACACGTGGTTGCGCACCGTACCGCCACTGAGATGGAGGTGTGCTGCGATATCGGCGGAGCCGAGGCCGCGAACCAGTAGGCGGCACACCTCGACTTCCCGTTCGCTCAGCGGGTTGTCGGGAGTAAAGAGTATGTCCTGAGCAAGCTGCGGATCGATGACACGCAGACCCGAGTGGACGCGGCGGATGGCATCGGCGAGTTCCTCCGGGGGAGTGTCTTTGACGAGGAAGCCATCGACGCCCGCGTTGAGGGCGCGTTTGACGTAACCGGGACGGCCAAACGTGGTGACGATGAGGCTGCGGCAGTGAGTGCCGGCGATCGACTTTGCGGCATCGATACCGTTCATTCCAGGCATCTCAATGTCGAGTAGAGCGACGTCTACCTGATGCTCAGCAACGAGTGCGGCGACCTCGGCTCCGGTGGAACACTCGGCAACGACGTCGATGTCGGGTTCGGTACTCAGTAAAGCGGTGAGAGCGCCCCGGACAAGGGATTGGTCTTCGGCGATGAGTACGCGGATGTGTTCGCTCATAACTATCGCACCTGTTGAATCAGCCGGTGGCCGTCCAAGGCGAGGAGGACCGTGGTCACACCTTCGGCACGCTGAGTAATGACCTCGCCACCGACAGCTTCTGCACGGTGGCGAAGGCCGGCGAGACCCGTGAGGCCGTCGGCAAGCGCCTGCGTGGCATCCTCCGTGAATCCGTTGCCGTTGTCCGTGACCTGGAGGGAATCTTCAGTGAGAATCACCCAGCACTGCGTGGCACCCGAATGACGTACAACGTTGGTGGTGAGCTCGCGCAGTGCCCACGAGAACAGATCTTCATGAGCCCGTGGCTGGGTGAGAGTCTCAGGAAGGTGAGCTTGGATTCCGGCGGTTTCCAGAATGCGCCGCGCGGCTTGAATTTCGCCAGCAAAGGTGGGGTTCTTCATGCGAGTAACAGTGGAGCGGACCTCGGCAAGGGATAACCGAGACAGCGAACTAATCTCCTCGAGCTCGGCAGCGGCCTTGGTAGGGTCGCGGTCGATGAGCCGGCGGGCCACTTCGGCCTTGAGGTTGATAGCCGTGAGGGTATGGCCGAGGAGATCGTGAATATCTGAGGCAATGTCTTCTCGTTGCTGGGCCAGATCCAGGTCGTGGCGCAACGCTGTTTCGGTGTCTTCGCGCTGGGAGAGGGCACCGAGCGCCAAAATAAGGAGGGGCCACCCGAAGAGAATGATTGCGAGGTCAACGAAGCGCGGGCGATCGAACAACCAGACAGGGATACTAGCTAGGATTCCAGTGACCGTGATGATCACGGCTGCGATTTTGAGAGGCAAAGTGAAGGCTACCAAGGCCCCGAGGTAGGGCACGAAGACCACAATCCAGGCGCCGTGAGAAGGGACGGCGGCAAGCGCGATCAGCGCGAGAATAACCCACCGGATAGCTACTCGATGGTTATGGGACCACCCACGTGGATAGTCGTGCACCGTACCGAAAGAGACAAGGTAAGCAGCACAAAACACCGCGGTGATAATAACCGCCCAGGTTCGCTGGGCGGTGGAATAGCTGGGCTGGAGGAGGATCTGCAGCAGCACCGGTAGGAGAAAGATGAGCCAGACAGCGGCGAAAGCAGCGTCACGCGGTCTGAAGTTCCGCATCATGCTCGCTCCTTGTCGCGCTTGTGCAAAAGCAGGCATAGCCCGACGAACACCACCGTCCATACAGCGATATTAACGTATGCGTACCAGATCGGGTCCTCAATGAAGAGGCGTTCGCCATTGATCATCTGGGAGCCTTCAGAAAGAGGCCAACGGGCAAGCGCTTGCGCGCCATACATTGGGGTGAAGCGACCTACCTCCAACAGCGATTCCTTCAGCGGCATGAATACGTTCCCGGCAAACGCAAGTATGACGATGGTCGAGGTCGCTACGGAGACGGTGTTTTCCGAGGGAATGAGCATAGCGCAGGCCATGCCGTAGAAGCCGAAGGGAATGGCGCAGACAACAGTTATGAGAAAAGCTAGCGTCCACTGGTCCGGCTGCATGGACGCCTTTGTCAGCCCACCGGTAATGAAGACAGCGGCAATGGGCAGGATGGCACGAACCGAGATGTTGAGAAAGTTGGCAACGGCTAGCTGGGAAGACCGAAGGGGAGTCAACGCTAGTTGGCGGCCCCAACCCGCGCGATTCTCTGCGACCATAGATCCGGCTGCACCCACAGCGCCAGTGGCTCCTGCATAGAGCGCCATGCCGATCATGACCAGTGCGGCGACATTCCCACCGTTGAATTCGATGTCGCCGTACTCTTGCATCGCGCCAAAGAGGATATAGAAAATGATTGGCAGGCCGATGCTGAAAAAGAGCGTGGGCAGGTCTCGGCGCAGACGTTTAAGGTCGTGGGCCGCGTAGTTGAGGGTTGTCCCGAGCGTGGGAGTTACGGCATTGTTGATGCTCATCGTGGGGTCTCCTTATGGGGTAGTCGTGTCGGGGGAAGCGTTAGAGAGCTCCATAAAGGAGTCTTCGAGGCTATGGCCAGAAATTGTGATGTCCCGGGCCGTGGTTTCGGTGAGTAAGTAGCGAGCAAGTGCATCAGAGTCTCGGGTCGTGATGGACAGACCGGTGTCTGTGTGCTCTTGATACAGCACTCCTGGGAAAGACTCGGTCTCGAGGTTGTCCGGGATGCCGTTGGGGAAGCTGGCACGGATGGTACGGGTGGCGTTTGCATTGCGGATCTCCTCGGTAGATCCATCAGCTTGAATCTCGCCCCTGTTGAGCATGATGATGCGTTGGGCAAACGTATCGGCCTCTTCGAGATAGTGAGTGGTGAGAAGAATCGTTCGCCCAGCGCTTGCCTCCTCGTGCATGGCCTCCCAAAAATGACGGCGGGCGCCGGCGTCCATGCCTGCGGTTGGTTCGTCGAGAAGCAGCACTTCCGAATCTCCCAACAAGGCCAGCCCGAAGCGCAGACGTTGTTGCTCGCCGCCAGAGCACTTGCCCACCCGACGCGAGAGGATAGAGCCCAAGTTGGCGCGCTCGATGATCTCCTTATAGGGGCGGTGGACGGGAAACGCGGCACCGAGAAGCTCAAGGGTTTCCTTCACGGTTATCTCCGGTAATAAGCCGCCAGTTTGCATGACGGCACCGATACGCCCACTTTTAGAGGCATGAGATGGAGAGGCGCCAAGCACACTAATAGACCCTGAGGTTGGGGTGGTCAGTCCCAGGATGAGGTCAAGCAGTGTGGTCTTGCCGGCGCCATTGGTGCCTAAGAGGCCGACGATTTCACCTTGCTGAATGCTAAAAGAGACGTCGTGAAGCGCGCGCACAGGATTGCGGGAGGAGGCGTTGAAGGTTTTGCTTACACCGGTGACGTCGATTGCTGGTGGGGTGGTACGTGTCGTGCTCATACCTTCACGCTATGGCGCGAAGGGTTTCGCAGCGTAGACAGGGTGTCACGAATCCGGGATGACAGTTGTCATGGTTGACGGAGGTGGCTACTCACTTGAGCGCACCAGCACGAAAGCATCAGTTCGGTACGGAATACGCAGGACCTGGCCGGGATTAAAACCCATGTGCTCATTGAGATACCAGTTGAGGTTGTAGGTCATGCGCTCGTGGATTCTTTCCCCATTGCGAAGCCAATACGAGCGAGTATGCATTAGCTCATGCAGGTCCTCAGGGGTGAGCTCGTGTTCCCACGTAAGGCGCAGCTCCTCACGAAGCGACCACGGCGCGGTAAAGGATGGGTAAAAGCCGGGACGGTGGATATCACCGGAGTGCATGATGCGGGAAAGGCGCAGGATCCACGGGTCTGCATTGACGTCAAGGGTGTTCCATACCAAAAGGACCTTGCCACCCGGCCGAAGAATTCGGTCGAATTCTGCACATGCCTTGTCGACGTCGACCCAATGCCAGGTTTGCGCGCAGGTGAGGGCATCAAGGGAGGAGCTGGCGAGCGCTGTGTTCTCGGCGGTGGCGCGCCAGCACGGCACCCCGAGCCGGCGCAGGACACGCGTCATGTCGGGGGATGGATCGCTGGCATAGACGACGGAATTGGTCAGGGATTCAGTAAGTTTGCCGGTTCCTGCACCAACATCGAGAACTGTGTGCGCAGAAGCGATGAGCTGCGACACTTCGCGTGGGTAACCCGGGCGCACGTCATGGTAGGTCTCCGCGCCTTCGCTAAAAGCTTGCGCGGAATGCCTGCGTTGTTGGGCAGTGCCGAAGCTGGGCGCCTCCTTCCCCGAAGCCCGACGGTAGCTGGGGTAGTGCTCGGGCAGAGGGTGAGCGGGAGAGGCGCTGGAGGAAACAGATGGTTCGGAAGGCGAGGAGCACATGATGCTCTCAAATTTACCGTGGCGCTGCGGGTTCGTAGATGTCGGTGCGATGTTTTAAGGTGGACGAGGATTTATTGGCGCGCAGAAGTGAGAGTGGTGAGGGGGAACAATGGGTAAAACGTCTACAACATGGCCGCGCCCAGTGCACACGCTCGTCGGTCTAGCGGCCAGCGCTGTCTGCGCGCTAGCGTTGGCGTCGTGTGGAACATCCCAGGAAGCCCCGACATCCCCGACACCTGAAGCAGCATGGACAAATGATCTCGGTATCCCGGTAGCGCCCATGCTCGTCGGCCCTGAGCCGGGGCACACAAAGAAGATGAAGCTAGCCTCTGGGCGCAGTTTCCTACTTCACGTGCCTGAGAATTACACCCCGGAGCGCGCGTGGCCGGTGCTGCTTTCTTTCCACGGGTATACGGATTCGCCTGAGAATATGGAGAAGTACAGCCAGTTTGATGCTGCTGATGCCATCGTGGCTTACCCTGCTGGGGAGAAGGCGGCGTGGGCCCCAGCACCTTACGCAGTGACGAGCGCGGAAGAAGACCTCGACTTTGTGCGCACCATCGTGGATAGCCTGCGGGCCACTTATGAGGTGGACGACAATGCCATTTTCGCGGCTGGATTGTCTAATGGCGGAGGGTTTGCGGCCTTCTTGGCGTGCCGGATGCCAGGGACTTTTCGTTCAGTAGCTACCGTGTCAGCTGCATACTACGAAGGAATCCATACGGATTGCTCTGATCGTCCGGTAGGCCGTTTGGACATTCACGGAACTAAGGATCCCGTGGTCAACTATGAAGGCGGTGTGCGTCATGGCACGGCTTATTCTTCCGTTGCAGAGGTGCTCGGGCAGCATCAGAAACGCAACAAGTGCCGCGGCGACGTCGAGTCGGTGCGCCTCACAAACGGTGCGACCAGAGAGACGTGGACTGGGTGCCAGGCTCCGCTTCAGCACATCCGCATTGAGGGGGGATCTCACGTGTGGCCGGGTGGTAACAACTCCACGAAAATTGAGGTGGGCGAAGGCTTCGCCACCGATGCGGTGCTAGATTTCTTCGGAATCCCTGGCAGGCCCGAAGGCACAGAAGAGCATAATGTGGCCTAGAGCCGGGCTATCACCTCAAGGTGAAATGCGCACAAGGAGTATCGAGGGAGCGAACCCGCGCTAGACAGATATCCGCGACCGTTTCAAAACCCGCGTGGCGCGCGGCACTAGACGGCTCGGTGGGGTGGGGTATTTGGACCAAGTGGAATGAGCGTTGACCGTTATCCTCGCGGTTGAGCTCAACGACGGCTTGGGCAGTGGTTCCTGAGCCTGCAAAGAAATCAAGGACTACCGCGTCCGTGCCGCCGGTGATGGACAGTAGATGCTTGATGAGGCGCACAGGTTTGGGGAAGTCGAAGACTCCCGTGACACCAAGTGCTTCTTCGGCGTCACGACGGCCTGTTCGGGTTACCCCAAAACGCTCTCCATCGAGAATGGAACGGGGACGCGCACCCTTCTTTTCGTAGTTCTTGGTGTAGACAAAGCCGCGTCGAAAGACCAGCTCCTCATAATGCTCAGCGACCTTGTCTTTACCCCAACGCCACCGCGCGACGCCCGACTTGCCCTCCGGCTGGTGCGGCCAATATTCGTGGCCATTGGGGCCAACGATGGGAAAGTCGAGGCTTGGTAAGTATCCCAAGGTCTTAGAATCCAACCGCACGAGTGAATAATTCCCTTTCTCATCGCTGTGGTTATAGCGGGTTGAAGTGTGCGCTTCCAAGTCCAGGTTGAATCCGGCATTTGAAGGTGACTTGGCATAGCAAAGGATGTACTCGTGCTCGAGAACCGCATATTTGGAATCATTCTTCCCGGTCCCGCCCTTCTTCCAAATGAATTGCCCGGCGAAGCAGTCCTCACCGAAAACCTCGTTGAGTAGTAGGCGCAGGTGAGCGCTTTCTGACTCACCGATGGACACGATGATGAAGCCGGTATCGGCGAGCACCTCACGAGCCAGGATCAAGCGTGGCAACATCATAGAAAGCCACTCGGCATGCCACTGTCCAAAGTGCTCTGAGCGCATCTCTCGGCGTTGACGGAAATTATCGCGGTAGACAAAATCCTTGCCGGTGTTATAGGGCGGATCAATGTAGATGATGTCCGCTCTCATCCCCTGTGCAATGAAATCCTTTAAGGCGTCGAGATTATCTGCCACCGTCACGCTGTTGGGGGCCGAATGAGGACCGCTCATCAGTGTTCTTGTTCGAGTGGCCTTCTTCGTGGCCTGCGCCGCAGCCTGTTCCTTACCCGGCCACACAAGGCCAAAAACTGATCCGCCTTGTGGGACTGAAGGAATGTGTAGCTCAGAGGAAGACAGCTCTTCAGAGTGCCGGGCAGCGGATTGGTGTGCGGAATGAGAATGAAAGGAAGGCATTGTGGTGCGCCGAGGTTTCGACTTCGATCTTTAAAGGTAAGTGAGCGGTCAATGACGTTGTGCAGTACGTGCCGCGCGACGCGGCAAGAATGAGCACATGTGAATTGTGTCCCAGAGTACAAGGGTTCACAAATGAGAGAGTGGCGGCACGCACCAAGTTGTTGAACGAAAAGGGGTAACCGGAGGGGGTAGACTTTAAGAGCGATTCTGAGAACTCTCAGTGTGTGAAAGTCTTCCTTTAACTCGTGCTCTAGATGTATAACGATTTATAACGTTTGTGGCGAAGAGCACGGCGAGTCGGTACGGTGGGGTGACGTGATGGCGCTCAGCTTGAATGTGCCGACCATGGTGCGCGTGCCTGTCGCTCGGGGAGTCGGCTAACGCCTCCCACTGTCGCTGGCATTGCGCAGTATCCGGCACACTCGGGCCGTGAGGGTCACCACTGTTAGGACAGCATTTACTTAAGGAAGGAACAAAGTAATGGGTATTTTTGACAAGGCAAAGGATGCTCTGAACTCCGATAAGGGCGAGCAGATTTCGGATAGCGCACTGGATAAGGGTGCAGATCTTGCTAAGGGCAAGCTGGGCGAGGATAAGGCGGATAAGATTGACTCCGCTCGCGACCAGCTCGATGAGCGCATTGGCAACCAGGGCGCTGAGGCTCCTCAGGGGGATGAGCAGAAGTAAAGCGATTGTCGCGCTTGGTTCCGAGCCACATCAAGGTTCCGGCATTGTGCGACACGTAGCCTGAACGCTCAGGGGTCCCGTCCGCATAGCGGGCGGGACTGTATAAGTTTTACAGCAACGTATACTTTGAATTTGGGGTGACGGGGTGGATTGTCTTACAGTGCGGGCGAAAGCTTAAGAAAACCTGTGCATATTCCTATCCTTTGTTTATGGGCCTAAAAGTGATTGTTTCCTAGGTAAGCTGAATTCTGTGATTACTTCAGTAGGTGTGGAACAAGGTAACCAACCCTCGCGCCAGCTCCTTATTGAGCAGGCCGGCCGTGTTATTGCCAAAGCGGGCATTGATGAGGTGCGCCTCCGGGAGGTGGCCGATCAAGTGGATGTTCCGCTAGCGGAAGCCCAAGAGCTCTTTGCCTCTGAAGCTGAGCTTGTAAAGGAAACCAAGCGCACCCTGAACGAGGCGCTTACCTCACTCGTTGATCTGCATCTCCAGCGTTTGCCTGAGAATGCGACGGCCGTGGATAAGCTTCGCGCCACGGCGCTGGCGTATTTCTCCTTCGCAGTGGAGGATCCTTCTGCCTTTGCGGCATTTTCTGCGGTTCACGCTACTCCTCGGGTAGGCGTTACCGCAGAGGACTTTGTTAATCCTGATGGGGATGTCGAAAAATGTCCTATCATGCAGATTCTTTTTGAGTTGACCGAGGAGGCTATCAAGGAATCTGGCGGAGTGGATCCCGATGTTGATGGGACTTTGTTGTCGGCGCTGTCGATTTTTTCCCACCTACACGGCGTGACGCAACTGGCAGCTGAAGGAATCCTGCGTTACCTGTCGCCGGCAGCGAAAAAACAGACATTCGGCGCTGTTATGGACACCCTGAGCGTCGGCCTCTACCCATTCTTTAGGGGAGAGCGCGTCGAGCGCACTATTCCTTATGGCTTGGTGGGAGAGCAGCCGGAAGCGTTGGTAGCAAAGGCCAAGGATTACCCACGGGGAACCGAGGATGAACAGCGTACGGCGTTGCTGCGTGGTGCTATTGAGGAGGCGCTTGACCACGGCGTTACCGGTCTTCATATCGGTGGTGCTGCGAAGCGGGCGGGCCTTAGTGTGCAGGAAGCTGAGCATCTGATTGAAAGCGATCAAGAGCTGGCCAGCTTCCTTGAGCGGTATTTGGACAAGGTCAACTATGAGTTCATTTTCCGGCAGGTAGCTGCGCTTCCGGAAGACGCTAAAGCAATGTCCAAGATTAAGGCCACCGGGTACGGCTACGTCTCGCATGCGTTGGCTGATCCGATGGGCTTTGAAGCTCTCATCAAGATCGCGTCCGGGCCGATTGTTCCCATGTCCTTCGAGGACGACTTTTTGCCGAACGCGAACAAAGCGGTTGAGCTCCAACGTGACTTTAGCGAATTTGGACGGGCTTTTGGCTTCATTATGTCTCTCATGCGTGAGGCAATCGATGAAGTTGACGGGCCGCGCACCCCGTGGGTTCTTTTCACCTTGGTAATTTCCGTGTGGGCGGGCGCTCATGGTCTAGCCATGCTGAGTACCAAGGGTCCCTTGCGTGGATTTGATTCAGACTATATTTTCGAGATTCTCACTCACTACATGGACATTGAATTTGGTGGCATCATGCGCAGTCTTAGTGGAACGACTGACTAATGCAGCAACGTAACTGAGGATTGCCTCTTGGCGCGTCATCGTCGCCGTTTCTCTACCCGCTTTCTTAATGAGAAAGCGGGTAGTTCTTTCTATTGGCACCTGGGGAGGGCCGGGGTGTCGGCGGCTAAACTCGGCGTCTATCCGCAAGTTACCCGTTGGTGATGGGGGTAAGATAATCGTATTGTCAACGATGTTGACGCTGTGAACTGCACTGATGCTGAACTGGGGGTTTCCAAACGGGGGTAACGAATAGTTCCTCAAATGTAGAAAATATATTTCGACGGTTGTATGGTGACCACGTCCGAACCTTAAGCACTTAGCTCACTGTGTTAAGTGTGTGCTCATCAACTTGCAAGAAAGACTTCGCATGCGTTCCCTACACTCTCGCATCGTTGCCACCGCAGTGGCCGTAGCAACCTTTTCTTCCGTTATTGTCGCCCCGCAGACCTTCGCCGTTGAGGAGCCGAGCGATACGTCTTTTGTCCACGAACAGTCCGGCGCTGACACTGTCGACGTCAATGGCACCGCCTTCGACGCAGACGGCAACCTGATCGATTCAAACAACGCTGGCGACAACACCATCGAGGAGTTGGAGCGTGAATCCCGAGACAACGACTTTGGCTTCTACGGCGCGGAAACCGGCAAGCCAAAGACACGCGATGAGCTGGAAACCGCCGAGGCATCGACGGCTGACGCGACTATCAAGGTCGTAGAGAAGAACGGCAAATTGGTGTGTGAGATCACCGATGCCCCAGGTAAAGAAGGCGAGATTCTCGAGCGCAAGCTGGACCTTGCACGGGCTTTCTACGACGGTGGAAACAAGCTGCTCCAGACGGTGTGGGAAGTAATCCCAGTCGTCGGTGAACTTGTGCCTTCTGACTTCATCAAGAAGATTGGCGCAAGCTCGTGGGAGGGAATTGCCAAACTTGTTCGTGATGGTGAGGCAGACAAGGACGTCACCTGGGATCTCGCACGCGCGCAAGGCATGGCCATCGCCAAGATTGATAACACTGATGCAGAGGTGGACTTAAAGAATCCAGATGCCGCCAAGAAGACCGTTTCTGGCCTCATCAAGTTTGCTGACGGTGCTTTTGGCACTGGTGTGGCCACCGTTCTGAAGATCTTCAATGCCGCTGTCACCATTGCAGGTCTTTTCCCAGGTGCCAGCGCTGCCAAGGATTTGAAATTGAGCGAGACCCAGCAAAAGGAGATCGAGTCTACGCTCTCAGGCATTTCGGCTTCCGCTTCTGCGCTCGCGGAGATTAACGCACCGGCAGGCCAGAAGTGTGCGGATATGCTCAATGGCAAGAAGGTAAGCAACGACAAGCCCGCTTCTCCTTCGACGTCTAATACCACTGAGCCTTCAGAATCCCCCGAGTCTTCTGAGCCGTCTAGCTCAGTAACGCCGAGCCCTTCTGAGACCACCGAGCCCGAGGAATCGGAGTCTGAGACGCCTACGACTACCGAACCCTCGACTTCTACCACCGACGGTGCTGCGGCTCAGGACGGCAAAGACGGTAAGGACGGTAAACCAGGCCGCGATGGAAAAGACGGTAAGGATGGTATCGACGGCAAGGATGGCCGCGACGGTGCCAACGGTGCACCGGGCGCACCCGGCCGCGATGGCGTCGATGGCCAGGACGGGCGCGACGGTCTTAACGGTCTAAATGGCCGCGACGGCGCTGACGGGAAGGATGGCAAAGACGGTCAAGACGGAAAGGACGTCGATTCCTCCTCCATGGCTGGCTACACATTCCTCGCAGCTATCCTCGGTGGCGGTCTCGTCGTTTCTATTCTGGGCGCGATGGATTACCTCTACCTTTTGGGCTACCTGCCCAAGGAGGGGATCCCGTGGCGTGCTAACAGCTAAGCTCCCATTGGACGCTGAGTCCGGACACAGGAGCCGGTCTCAGCAGGGAGCGGGCTGGATGCCGCGGAGGACGTTTTCTAAAGCTCGCCCTCGTTGCGCAAGTGCCGTAGCTGATTCTCCGTAAAAGTTCGCTCCGCTAGGGATTCGCCGGCACCGTCCTGCAAGTGCACAACGACACTGAGCCCGAGCTCCTGCAGGTCCTCGACGTCTTCACGGTACATGGCCACCGAACTGATGGTGCATTCTTCGGTATTGATGCGGGAAGCGTAGATTTCCTTGACGGCGTCTACGTTCGCGTGCTGGGCCGGCATGGCGAGCATAATCATATCGATCTGGTGGCTGTCCTTGACGCGCTCCCAGAAGTCGATATCTGTTGCATCGCCCTCCACGACGTTGTAGCCACTCTCTTGGAGATGGCGAACTCGTGCTGGATCGTGTTCCACTCCCAAAACATTGGCGCCGTAGACGTCGACGAGCTCCTTGTAACAGGAAAGGCCGAGCCGTCCTACGCCGAGGACGAGCGCATGGGCGTCGCCAAGCTCGATGGGGCGATCCTCCGGGTGAATCTTGTGCGGTGGGCGGGCCGGCAGTCGCTTGGCTAGGTGTGTAGCTCGCGAGACGTTTTGTGGGTTGAGGATTGCCGAGATGACAAAGCTCAACGAAACAGCGAGCACGAGTGACAGCAGCCAGCGCTGGTTGAGCCAGCCGTCCTGTACTCCCACAGCGGCAATGATAAGGGCGAACTCAGAGTAATTCGCCAGCAACAGGGAAGCAAGGACAGAAGTGCGGTTGCGCAGTCCCAACATCCACAGGATTGCCCAGTAAGCGAGGCCCTGGATGGGCAAAAGCAGCAGGAGCAACCCGGCGTCGACGATGTTGTGCCACGTTGGTAGGCCCAGGAAACCGATGTTGACGAAAAAGCCAACCAGCAGCAGTTCTTTGAGGGTAAACAGTGAATGGCTGAGCTGTTCTGCGCCAGGGGAGCGGGAGAGCACCACGCCCATGATGAGCGCGCCGAGGCTTCCGGAGAGGCCGACCCACTCGAAGAGAGCATAACCAGGCAGCAGCGCCATGACGATGCCAAAGAGCGCGCCCAGCTCACCGTGCCCGAGCTTGTACCAGCGGCGAGTAGTCAGCGCTAGCAGCGGGACGATGAGGACAAGCAACACGGCCGCTAAGCTTGGCGGCTCTCCCCGCAGGATGCTCATGAAGACGACAGCGATGATGTCCTGCATGATGAGGACGCCGATGCAGATATTGCCGTAGAGGGCTTGTTCATCGCCGCGGTCTTGCAAGATTTTGACGACCACGATGGTGCTGGAAAAACTCAGCACGAGGGCGACGTTGACCGCTATCGAAAAACTGGTCGGACCGAATGCGCCGAGTGCGCCGAGAGCCGTGATAAAACCCATGCCGAGGAGGGTCATCACGAGCACGTGGGCGGTGGCGGTAAGCCAGACAGCCTTGTCGGTCAAGGCCCTCAGATCGAGGCGCAACCCGATTGCAAAAAGCATCAGCGTGACACCGATGTCGGCGAAAAGATCTAACGCTTCAACGTGCTCGATACCCCCGGCATTGAGCGCGAAGCCAGCGACGAGAAACCCGATGAGAGGCGGCAATCGCACCGCCCACGCAACGAGGCCGCAGCCAAACACCACTGCGAGGTAGATCAATAACAATTCCATGGATTGTAATAGTGCCCTAACCCGAGCTTTGGCCAGAGTTTGAAACACTATCTACCCCATGAGGGTGAGAAACATGGAGTGGCCTTGCTTGGCGATACATGTCGTTCACGGTAAATAAGCGCTAAAAAATTGAATTATTTGAACTCTATTTACCGTGGGCGTAGTAACCCAAGGCTTAAGCCTTAACCCGTCGACTCGTTCCAAAAGAAAAGGCTGGTCAGAGTTTTCTGACCAGCCTAAATTTTGTCGGACTAACAGGATTTGAACCTGCGACCCCTACACCCCCAGTGTAGTGCGCTACCAAACTGCGCCATAGTCCGCCGCCGCACCATTAGGTGCAACTGCTACAGATTACACCAGCGGTATTCGCTTCGACAAATCCCAGTTCAACCTTTGTTTTAGCGGCAGCTAAAACTCTCCGGCGGAATAGACCCACTGCCCGTTTTGGCGGTGGAAAGAGGAGCGCTCTCGCTGCGAGCCCTTCGCGGCCCCCTTGTAAAAGGCTTCGAATTCAACGATGCCGGTCTGGTCCAAGGGGCCGCCGGCGACGGTGTCGATAATGTCGAGGCGGTAGAAGCGGATCCCAGTATCCGCTAGATCGAGGCGCTCGGGGCGGGTTTCGGGGTCCCAGGTACGCAGCAAATAATCCTCGTCGCCGGCGACGAAAGCGCTGAAACGCGAGCGCATCAGGGTCTCCGCTGAGGGGGCGGGTGTGCCGGCATGGTAGCGCGAGCAGCACTCGCCGAAGCTTAGGCCGGTACCGCAGGGACAGCGGGCGGCAGGGTCAAGTGGGTTAAGAACAACCATGGGCGGCTTATTCTGCAGTGGTTGCCACGGTGGTGGCGATGTCCACAGCGAGGAGGGAATCGATGGTGGTGGAAGCGGCGGCGTCGGCAAGCGCGCGTTGTTGATCGGCGCTCAGAAAGCCAGGAAGCGTCACCGTACGTGTGAAACGAGATTCGGATTCTTGGTTAACCCTGACAGATACCGCTTCGAGCACCTTCGCGTCGATTTTCTGCGCCTTGCCTGCTTCTTTGATGGCCTGAGTGCTTGCCGTAGCCACTGCAGACATAAGAAGGCCTTCCGCGGTGAAACCTTGGCCTTTGCCGCCGTTCTTTTTCGTGCGGTCAGCGCTCACCGATCGGTCATTGTGGTGCACGACGACGCCCATCCTGGTTCCAACTGCCGGAATTGCAAGCGCGGAGTCCTCAGCAACTGGGGTGGGAATGTTCTCCGGAACAATAAACTGCTCCGCCCAAGCCCCGATGAGGTCGGCGGCACGGGCTGCCGCGCCCTGCTTAGTCACCAGGTGATCGGCCTTATCCAAGGCGACGAGGGACTTGGGATAGCGCGTGGTCCGGAAAATGTTTTGTGCGTTATCAATGCCCACCGTTTGATCAATGGGGGAATGCAGCACCATGAGGGGCTTGCGCAGGCGCGGAAGATAGTCCTCCGGGTTGGTCTCAGCAAGGTCTTCGAGGAAGAGGCGCGAAATGATCAGCGCCCGGCCGCCAAGGGTGACCTCGACTTCACCGTTGGCGTCGACCTCGCCGATCTTGTCGGCGTAGTGCAGCACGGAGTGTGCAGGATCGAAGGGGGCGCCGATGGTGGCCACGGCCTTGAGGGAGCGAATGTTGTTGGCCGCGGCCAGAGCGGCAGCCCCGCCCAGTGAATGGCCCATGAGTAGCTGTGGTGCGGAATAGTTGTGTGCTAGCCAGTCGGCAGCAGCCTGGATATCGGCAACATTCTGGCTAAAGCAGGTGTCCGCGAAATTTCCTTCGGATTGGCCTAGGCCAGGAAAATCAAAGCGTAGGGTAGCGATGTCAAAGTTAGTCAGCTGCTTGCTCACACGAGCGGCGCCGGGGGTATGGCGCGAACCGGCAAAGCAGTGCGCGAAGATGGCGAAGGCTTGCGGAGGGGAGTCAGGGAAGTCGATGGTTCCGGCCATCGCGGTACCGGTGCTGGAGGGGAGCGACACGTTCACGGATTGCATGTCCGTAAGGATATAAGGGCGAACGCACGCTTGCGAACCGGGGTTGACTAGAGTCGATAGAAGACCTGTATGACGCACAAGGATGGAGGAGTGCTCATGGGCGCATTCGATTGGTTCTGGAAGGCAATGGGCGCGCAGTCCGAACGCAACAACAAGAAGTCGAAAGCCGTTGTGACGGCCGCAGATTCCGCGGTGGAGGATATCGCGAACCTGTCGGATGCTGACGTTGCCGCCACTGCGCGCGCTTGCGTGAAAGACGGGGGAATTGCAGATAAGTCTCGTTTCCTCGCGGCATTGGCCGTGGCGAGCGAACGCAAGCTTGGCATGCGCCCGTTTACTGTTCAGTCCCAGGCTGTGCTCCGACTTTTAGAAGGAGACGTCATCCAAATGGCCACCGGCGAGGGAAAGACGCTGGTGGGTGCCATGGCTGCGACTGGTTTCGCGCTCACCGGCAAGCGCGTGCACCTGGTGACGGTTAATAATTATCTAGCGGCGCGTGACGCCGAATGGATGCGCCCACTCGTGGAGTTCTTTGGACTCACGGTGGCTTCCGTGACGGAGAAAATGGGGCCGGAAGAGCGACGCGGAGCTTACCTTTCCGACATCATTTATGCGCCGGTTAATGAGCTCGGTTTCGATGTGCTACGGGATAACCAGATCACCTCCCGGGAGCAGACGGTGCAGGCGCGCGCGGACGTGGCGTTGGTAGATGAGGCGGACTCTGTGCTTGTCGACGAAGCCCTCGTCCCCCTCGTCCTCGCCGGAAATCGCCCCGGTGAGGAATCTACGGGCCACATCACCAACGTGGTCTCGCGTTTGCGCGAGGAGCAGGACTATGTCATTGCAGAGGACGGCCGCACGGTGGCGCTCACCGATGATGGTGCGGCGCGAGTCGAGCGGGAATTGGGTATTGACTCGCTGTATTCGGAAGAGAATATCGGCTCCGTACTGGTGAAGGTCAACCTGGCGCTACACGCGAAGGCGCTGCTCATCCGTGACATTCACTACATCATCACGGACGGAAAGCTGCAGCTTATCGACGCCTCCCGCGGCCGCGTGGCCGAGCTACAACGCTGGCCGGATGGACTCCAAGCAGCGGTGGAGGCCAAAGAAGGCCTGGAGGTATCAGAAGGTGGGCGCATCCTCGACACCATTACGCTGCAGGAGCTCATGCGTCGCTATCCCTTGGTCTGTGGCATGACGGGCACCGCGGTGGAGGCCACCGACCAGTTGCGACAGTTTTATGACCTGCACGTCTCGGTCATCGACCGCAACAAGGAACTGCAGCGCTTCGATGAAGCAGACCGCATCTACGCGTCTGTGGACGAAAAATCGCGCGCCATCGTCAACGAGATCGTTGCGATCAACAGCACGGGTCAGCCGGTCCTCGTTGGTACCCACGATGTCGCGGAGTCCGAGGACCTCGCTGCAGCTTTGCGTGAGCGCGGCATTACTGTCAACGTCCTCAACGCTAAGAACGACGAGGACGAAGCACGCATCGTCGCGGAGGCAGGCGACGTGGGGCGCGTGACCGTTTCAACGCAGATGGCGGGCCGCGGCACCGATATCAAGCTGGGCGGCGCGGACGAAGCTGACCGCGACGCGGTCGTCGAGAAGGGCGGTTTGGCAGTACTTGGCACCTCGCGGCACCGTTCCTCGCGGTTGGACAACCAGCTCCGTGGCCGTGCTGGGCGCCAAGGAGATCCGGGCATGTCACTCTTCTTCGTTTCCTTGGAGGATGACGTGGTCCAGCAGGGCGGGGAAGACGAGTCTTTGTCCGCGCGGCCGGATGCCGATGGCCTCATTGAATCCAAGCGAGTCCGAGACTTCATCGCACACTGCCAGCGGGTGACGGAGGGTCAGTTGCTGGAGATTCACGCGCAGACGTGGAAGTACAACCAGCTGCTGGCGGATCAGCGCATCATTATCGATGAGCGCCGCGCCAAGCTGCTCGACACTGATCAAGCCTGGCAGGAGCTCGCTGAGCGAGCGCCCGAACGCGCCGCCGAGCTTAGCGACGTCCCCGTGGATGCCCGTGAGCGCGCTGCCCGCGAGATCATGCTCTACCACCTCGACTTGGCGTGGGCCGACCACTTGGAGCTGATGGATGACGTGCGTGAATCCATTCACTTGCGTGCCATTGCTCGCGAGACACCTATCGATGAATACCACCGCATCGCGGTACGCGAATTCAAGGATTTGGCGCAGCGCGCGGTTGATGATGCCGTCGATACTTTTAAGACCGTGCTTATTGATGCCGATGGTGCGCACCTAGAGGATCATGGACTGTCCCGCCCGAGTGCCACCTGGACTTATATGGTTTCCGATAATCCATTGTCTGGCGGGGGAAATTCCGTGCTCAAAGGCATAGGAAACATTTTCCGTTAATGTATTTGTGGAGAGGCGACTCGCGCGCGCAGCGGAGTCGCTAATATGGAATGAGTCAACATCGATCCGACCCTTCGGAGGTAAAAATGAGCGAGAATACCGGAACGCCGGAACCGCAGGCAGAGACTACTTCTGTCTTCCGCGCTGATCTTCTTAAGGAGATGGAAAACGGCACCGCGGCGGGTTCCGACGCCTCCGTTGCTGGTGCTGAGAACCTGGCTGAAGGCCAGGCCCTGCTCGTCGTGAAGCGAGGCCCGAATGCCGGCGCGCGCTTCTTGCTTGATCAGCCGACCACCACCGCCGGCCGCCACCCGGAAGCAGATATCTTCCTCGATGACGTCACCGTCTCCCGCCGTCACGCAGAATTCCGCGCCAAGGATGGCCAGTTCGAGGTCGTGGACGTCGGATCGCTCAATGGCACCTACGTCAACCGCGAGCCGCGCAATGCGCAGGTACTGGAAGTCGGCGACGAAATCCAGATTGGTAAGTTCCGCCTCGTCTTCATCGCCCCCAAATAGGGCAGTACCCGTCAGCAAGGACGAAGCGGGGGGTGCGAGGGGAGCAGCCGGTCTTGCTTCCTCACTGTGCCTGCCCTTTGTCAAAGTGAATCCGCGTAGAAAGCAGTAGTAGTCCCATCGTGAGCGCTCAGAAGTCCACCGCAGCTGCAGCAACAGCATCTTCGGCGGCCAAGAAGACCAAGCAAAAGCCCATGTCTATTGGCGTAACGCTGAAGCACGTGCAGAAGCAGTTCCCGGACGTGACGGTGTCGAAGATTCGCTTTTTGGAATCTGAGGGTCTGATTACTCCGGAACGCACCGCGAAGGGCTACCGCCGCTACTACCAGAAGGATCTTGACCGCCTGCGCTACATTCTGACCGCGCAGCGCGACCACTACACGCCGCTCAAGGTTATTCGCGAGCAGCTGGAGGCGATGGATTCGGGTCAAGTAACCGCCATTGTCTCTTCCCAAGCCGAGGCACTGATCAGTGCCGAGCAGCTGCGAGCACCAGTGGTGACCAGGCTTACCGACGCCGACGTGGCCGACCAAGCCGGGACCACGCAAGAAAACATTGCGGAGCTGGTCTCGGTGGGGCTCATTAAGCCGGATCCGGCGGGATTCTTTGACACGGATGACGTGTCTATTGTGTCGGCGGCTGTTGCTTTAGAGTCTTTCGGCTTTGAGGCACGGCAATTGAAGTCGCTGCGCAATGCCGCCCGCCGGCAGGCAGACATGATTTCGCAGGTGGCTTCACCGGTGGCGCATTCGAAGTCTGATACGGCCCCGCAACAGGCGGAGGAGCTGTCACAGCAGATGGCGGCGCTTGTTTTGTCCCTTCATGGAACGTTGGTCAAGACTGAGCTGCGGGACGAGTTCCGCCCTTAGCGGAATAGAGGGCTGTTCTGTCAATCGCCACGCGTGAGGAAAGTGTGGAAAAGTGGGTGCCATGACTGCAGAAGTAGTGAAGTTTTTAGGAATCCACCCCGTCGGCCCCGAGAATAACCTGTGTGCCCTCTTCTACTGGGAAGAGGCAGACCGGCACGTGCCTGTGTGGGTCTCGCCCATTGATGGAGCCCGCGTTCTCCAGGTGCTGGAGCGCCATTACAACGCGCGGCCTAGTACCTATGAACTCTTGATTGCCTTCGCTGACCAGCTCGACGGGATCGAGCATATTTGTGTCTCCGAGTACCATAAGGGAGCTTTCATGGTCGACGTGGTCGACGGAACAGGTGAGGAGCAC
Source organism: Corynebacterium sp. HMSC074H12 (assembly GCF_001813755.1). Taxonomy (NCBI): domain Bacteria; kingdom Bacillati; phylum Actinomycetota; class Actinomycetes; order Mycobacteriales; family Corynebacteriaceae; genus Corynebacterium; species Corynebacterium sp. HMSC074H12. The sequence goes on along the minus strand of NZ_KV813896.1, from coordinate 543 downwards.
GACGCCCGCATCTGTGACGCCCTCGTCCTTGCAGATCACTACGGGGTGCCCGTCCGCTTTGAGAAGGAAGTGCTCGAGGAGGTCGCTATTTACATTAGCGATGAAGATCTCAAGGAATACTACGGTCTCGAACGCGAAGCTAAGTCCCCAGAGACCTTCCCGGAGAAGAGGTCGCGCGATTTTCAAGAGTTGGCGGCTCGGCAGAAAGCCCAAGAAGACGATGACTTCGAGCAGCTCATGCGTGACTCCGGAATTTCCGAAGAAGATTTGCTTGGGGGCGACTCGCCGGAAGATGAGGACTAGCGCCCGCGCGCTCAGCTGAGCTTCGTACGTAGAAGGCGGCGGTCGGCTCGACATACTCACCAGCGCTCCATGTTAGACACAGCGGCACTATTTCTGGGTGCCGCTTTTACTTGTTATCAGCGAATTTTTTAACCTGACTTGGCTCACGGTTAGGTGATGAAGGTCACCCTTGACATTGTGGCCTGGAGGTTTGGTGTTGTGGCGGTTATTTTTTCGGCACTAAGCGGGTATCGGCGGGGG
>NZ_KV813895.1:0-469 GCF_001813755.1 Corynebacterium sp. HMSC074H12 | reverse complement strand
AATAACGAACACACAACCAACACAACAAACTGTGTTGGTGTGAACACACAAAACACAAAAAGAACAAAGAAATCACACAAACCACAACCCACCACCAACAAAAAATGAAGATGGCAAGCACATGGTTTAATGCTCGCGTCCACTATACAGTTCTCACACAACACCCCACACAACCCAAACAACCAAGAAGTCATCCAACCTGACTGCTGAAACTCGTGCGGGTTACAACCAGGGAACAATGCCCCAGACACCCAACAATGCACCAAGCACTTTTCAAAACAGACACTTAACAAGTGCCACGTTGGTTAACCCATCATCCCAGTTAAGATGTATCTCCACCCGATTAAACAAACAGTGGCAGCAAAACAATCGTTTACTCAACCACCACACCATGACACAAACTCATGGCTAAAAGACACCAACTGGTGCCAAAAAATATGCTCCTTAGAAAGGAGGTGATCCACCCGCA
>NZ_KV813894.1:0-2654 GCF_001813755.1 Corynebacterium sp. HMSC074H12 | reverse complement strand
TTGTCGATTTGGGGTAGTTGGTACCGCGAGTCCGCGTAGTTGGTACCGGTGTTCCACGTACCCGGTACTGCAAGGGGGGTTTTCTTTCATAGTTGATGTTGGCGACACCACAATCCGGTGGTGTCGCGTCAACATCTACTTGGAAGGAGCTGGTCCTTGTGGCCAACTTCAAACAGATCATCGCGATGTGCCTTGATGGTGCTAGCTACGCGCAGATCACACACGCATTGGGATGCTCACGACGAGAAGTATCCCGCGCAAAGAAAGTCATCAACGATGAGGCACTAACTCCAGAGCGTTTCCGTCAACTTCCACCGGGATGGTTCGATGATCGATTCAGCGACGGCCGGAGTAAACGGACGATGTCCTACGACCAGCCTGATTTTCAAGCCCTCGCACGCAAGCTGAAAAGTACGAAGCATGTGACCAGGCATAAGCTGTGGATGGACTACTTATCGCAGCCGTGTCCGACGGATAAGACAAAGTACCAGTACTCCCAGTTCTGCAGTGGGCTCAATGAATTTCTCCGTGCCAACGATCTCGTCGAAGTTATCACCCATGAGCCAGGCCAAGAGCTTTACGTAGACTGGGCCGGTGACAAAGTGTCTGTAGTAGATCAGGCCAGTGGTGATACCGCGTTCAAGGCGTCATTGTTTGTCGCGGTCAGCCCATACTCAGGGCTGATGTACGTTACTGCTGCTGCGAATGAGAAGATGCCGGCGTGGATTGAGTGCCACGTCAAAGCGTTGAACTATCTTGGCAAATTACCAGCAGTCATCGTGCCAGATAATGCTTCTACGGCGACCTACCGGCCGAGGAAGCATTCAGGCTACCGGATGGTCACTGACCGCTACGCAGCGTTTGCCGACTATTACGGGGTCACGATTGTGCCGACTAGGCCCGGCAGGCCTCGTGACAAAGCGGCAGTAGAGCGTGCTGTGAAAATCGCCTACACCAAAATACTCGGGTACTTCAGCGACGAGGTCTTCTATAGCCTTGATGAGCTTAATGAGGCGATCGCTTGCCGTCTTGCCGATATCAACAGCGCAATGACGCGGCCTGATGGCTCAACACGGCGCATGCGCTTTGATCAAGAAGAGGCACCAGTGATGCGGGATCTTCCGCCGACGCCGTTTACGGAAGTGTCTTATAAGCGGCTTAAAGTCGATCGTAATTGGCACATCACCTGTGACTACCAGTACTACTCTGTGCCATTTCAGCTGGTAGGAGAATCGGTAACAGTCAGGCTCACCCCGCAACTGGTGAGTATCTTCAGCGGGGAGCAGCTTGTTGCTGAACACACGCGCCTTTATGGATTTAAATACCGGTATTCCACCAACCCTCAGCATGCACCGCGTGGCGATGATGAAGGCCACAAGGCGCTTACCCGTGATGAGCTTTTGGCCTGGGCCTCGTCGTTTGGGGCAGCAACGCACGCAGTCATAGCGATGATCCTCGACCGCAATAGTGCCGCCGTACCCCGCGGACTCATCCAGGCACGCAACGTGCTGGCCAACCTGGGCAAAAAGCACAACAAAACCACCCTGGAACCTGCATGCCAGCAGGTCTTAGACAAGAAGCTGGCCCCAACGATGGCTGTGATCAAACGCATCCAGACTGACATTGCCCACGCCCAACAACATCCCGGGTCACCAGGGCTAAAAACACAGCCTGTGGCAAAGCACCACCCACGCCCAAGTACCCCGCTTACCGGTGAGGTGGCCGATGCGGTCTTTATCCGGCCTGCTGATCACTACGAAAACTAGAAGGAATAAGGAGTGCGAAACCATGAGCAGTATCGACGACGAGATTGTGCGGGCGAAAATGCGCAAGCTTCGCGTATCAACCTTCGCTGACATCTTCTACGAGGTTGTCAACGACGAGGCCTATGCGGATGCGCTACCAGAAGACATCTTCCTCGCCGCAGTCGAAGAAGCCTACACACAACGCCAACAACGCAACATTGCCAAGGCTATAACCCAGGCTAAATTCCGATACCCGGATGCAAGCCTGGCTGAAATTACCCGGGCAGAACAACGCGGTATCAACATGCGTCAGCTGAAACGAATCGCAGCAACTAACTGGCGGGAAAACCCGACCAACATTCACATCCTCGCACCGACGGGAACAGGCAAGACCTACATTGCCTGCGCCATCGGCATCGCCGCGTGCAAGGCCGGATACTCCGTGGCGTACTACCGGCTGGATCAACTTGTAGACATGCTGGCGGTCTTCTCACCGACTGACCAAAACTACCTCGACAAGATGCGGAAACTGATCAACGTCGATGTCCTTATCATCGACGACTTTATGACCATCAGCATCAACCAGCGCGGGCAAGAAGACCTAACCAAGATCATATTCGACCGCGACGGAAGGCTCCCAACACTGATCTCCTCCCAATCGGCCGCCGCCTACTGGGTTGAAACACTGCCAGACAGAGTCGGAGCCGATTCACTCGTAAGCCGCCTCAACAACGGCCACCGAATCCGTATCGGAGACTTCGACATGCGCAAGGCCACCGCCCCAATAGAACCGGACGAATAAAGCAAACAGCCGGGCCGACTCCGTCGGCCCGGCCCCGGTACCAACTACCCGGAACCCGGCAGTACCGGGTCTCCGGAACACCGGTACCAAAAACCCGCATCTGACAC
>NZ_KV813893.1:0-30696 GCF_001813755.1 Corynebacterium sp. HMSC074H12 | reverse complement strand
CGGACTCGCGGTACCAACTACCCCAAATCGACAATCGGAGGATAGGTCTCAGCACCTGTCCATTCCGGGCGAAGGCCTTGGGCTACCTCATAGACCGAAAACCGCCGTTTGAGTTAACCGCAATGAACCCAGTCGCAACGACCACACCGATCATCATGACTCCTTGAAGGAAATCAGTTAGTGTGACCGCCTTCATGCCTCCGGCAAACGTGTAAAACACGTAGACAGCACCGATGAGGATAACGGACCAGTTGTACGGGATTCCGAAAATCTGTTCTCCAATCAAGCCGCCAATTTTCATCTGCGCGACGATGTATGCGGTTAATGTACCGATGAGAACAATTGGTACTACTAAGTTCATCGCCCGGTGGTTGTATCGAGCCTTAATAAGTTCTGGAACAGTAGCTACGTTCATATTACGAAGGACTTTTGCTAAGAAGAACGTCGTAATGAGGTAACCCAAAGCGACACCACCGTTATAAGCGGTGATGTAACCCCAGCCTGCTGAATAGGACAGGCCGATGTTTCCGAGCATAGTTCCGCCGGTGGCGAAAGCAGCGAAGATTGCGAAACCATTGATCCAAAGGCCGACACCGCCGCCTCCCGTCAGGAATGACTTTGCGGAAGAGTCTTCGGTTTGGCGGTGGGCATAAATGCCAATACCGACAGTGATGGCCATGTAAAGGATTAGTATGGCCAGAGGCAAGATATTCTCTTTAGGCATTGTTAACACCCCCGTCGTCATTCTTGTTGACGAAAAGATCGACGAGCAGAATGATGAGACTCAGAACCATAATGGCCACGAGTATGAAGTTGACTAGAGCCGTACCACTGATCATCGTGTTAAAGCTCATCGGCAGGAAGGCGACGACGGAAAGCGCGATGATGAAGACCGTCGAACCAAGATGAAATTTCGATGGCTTAAAGAATCCAAGGTCATTGGTGTTTGGACTATTTTGTTGGGGCATGAGATTCTTCCTTTTCAGTTGAGATAGAGACAGAACTGTTGAAATTGGGGGTTCGCTTATCGAGGAATGCCGACAGCCCTTCAGAACTGTCAGGATGGCTGAAGGCCAATCCCTGCGAAAGCTGTTCCTGTTGATGTCCGCCTAGAGCACCTGCTTTGATGGACTCTCGGGCAACACGTTGAGCGAGCGGTCCGTTTTCATTAAGTACGTGGCAGATTTCCATCGCTGCGGCGACTGGATCATCACTGATGCGGGTGATGACTCCCCATTGCAGTGCAGCTTCAGCATCGAGTTCTTTGCGCGTCAGAATGAGGTCCAAAGCGATAGCTTTACCGGCGACCTCGCGAAGCCTTTGGGTACCACCTGCACCCGGAATGATTCCCAGTCCTAGCTCTGGAAAGGCGAAACGAGATTCTGGATTCGCAATACGAATGTCACACGATAGAGCTAGTTCGAAACCGCCTCCTAGCGCCAATCCGTTAACTGCTGCAACAGTTGGTTTAGGGTAGCTCTCAATTCGGTTGTAGAGCTTTGCCATCGGATACTCATTGACAACCTCCCAAGGCGTCATCTGAGAAAGCTCCTTGACATCTGCTCCAGCGGCAAATGCCTTTTTGCCAGCGCCGGTGAAGATAACGGCTTGCACTGCGTCGCAAGATTCCCACTTTTCCAGTACCGAGTTAATCGCATTAAGTACTTCAGTGTTTAATGCGTTGAACTGCCGGGGCCGGTTGATAGTGATGATCCCGACTCCGGATTCATGTGAATGCTCGACTACGTTAGCTGGGTTCGTTGTGTTCTCGTTGTTAGACATACTCACTCACTTCTCCTTCTCGTACACGTAGAACCCTTGGCCAGACTTACGTCCAAGGCGTCCTTCCTGATAGAGACGCGTAAGGGTTTGAGAAGGGCCCTTAGAAGGGTCAACGGAGTCCTCAGCTTCTAGAACCTTGATGCCATAATTGACATCGATTCCGGTTAGGTCAAGCAATTCGAAGGGGCCTAGCGGGTGGTTAAGCCCTGCCTTGACAGCAGTGTCGATCTGTTTGAAGTCCGCAATCCCGTTTTCGTATAGGGAGATTGCTTCATCGAAAATTGCTGCAAGGATTCGGTTCGTGATGAAACCGAAAATCTCCTTCTCCAAACGGACCGGCGTTTTGTCGATGCTCTCGACAAATTCGACGGCTCTGTCAACAGTATTCTCTGAGGTGTGGTCGCCTTTGACCACCTCCACAAGAAGCAGAACCAAGGCCGGATTGAAGAAATGAATGTTGCATAGACGAGAAGGATCGTGGACTTCGCTAGCTAACTTCGAAGAGACGATGCTGGACGAGTTAGTGGCCAGAATCGCTTCCTTCGGGGCGTACGATGAAATCTCTGAGAAGAGCTTCTTCTTTGCTTGCAGGTCTTCGATGATTGCTTCAATGATGAGGCTGGCGTTGGAGCAAGTTTCTTCGAGACTGGTTTCGTACTTTAGCCGAGCGAAAGCTTGGTCAACTTCGTCTTGTGTGATTTTTCCCTTAGATAGCTTCTTTTCCATCAGCTCGTGTAGAAGGGAATCGGCACGGTCGAGTTGGTCAGTATTGATGTCATAAAGCGTTACTGTGTAGCCCTTGAGTGCGCAGTGAAAGGCAATCTGTGCACCCATAGTCCCTGCTCCGCAAATGGCGACTTTAGATTCAGCTGGATTCATTGCTATTTCTCCTCCACGATGATTTCAGTAGCGATTCCTTGACCTCCGCCGATGCAGGCTGAGACGATTGCTCGGCCTCCGCCTCGCTCGGAAAGCTCGGTGATTGTCTTCTGGATTAGGACGGTGCCTGTGGCGGCAATAGGATGTCCATGGGCAATTGCGCCGCCCAGTGGATTTATGTTGTCCACTGTGATGTCAAGCTCTTTTGCACAGGCAAGCACTTGACTCGCGAATGCCTCATTGATTTCGATGAACTCGTAGTCAGAGATGCTCCGGCCAGCTTGTTTTAGTACTGACTGAATGGCAGGTACCGGTCCAATTCCCATATAGTTCGGGTCAACGCCAACGACAGAACTTTCTCCGATGTGTGCCAAGGGAGTGAGGTCGTGGTGCATTGCCTTATCTGCTGAAACGATGCAGACTGCTGCAGCGCCGTCGTTAATTCCCGAGGCATTCCCTGCAGTAACAGTGCCTGAGGAAATAAAAGCAGGACGTAATGCTGCTAATTTTTCAGCGTTGGTATTAGGCCGAGGGTGTTCATCGTGTTCCACTGTCCCGTGACTAGAAGTCTCAGTCGGAATTAGGAAATGCGAGTATTTCCCTTGTGCTTTCGCTTTTGCATAGTTTTCCTGACTTCGTAGAGCAAAGTCATCCTGCTCTTCGCGTGAGATGGAGTACTTTTCCGCAAGGTTCTCGGCTGTTATTCCCATTGTGGGATCGCCAACTTCTGCTGTAGAGAGCTCGCGACGAAGGAAGCTTGGGGGTGTGGAATCGTATGCCCGTTTAGCGCGTGATAATTGGAATGGTTCGTTAGTCATACTTTCCATTCCTCCTGCAATGTAGACTCCGCCTTCAAAGGCCACGAGCTTTCCAGCAAGCGTTACAGCATTAATTCCTGACCCGCATTGCCGGTCGATCGTAAGTCCCGGAGTATTTACAGGCAGTCCTGCGCTGAGCGCCGCGACGCGAGCAGGATTCCCATAATGGGAAAGCGTATTTCCCATGATGACGTCGGTTATAGCCTCGTCATTCAAAAGTGCGTTAATGCTTGGATTGTCGATTAAGGCTTTGATGGCACGTGCACCAAGCTGTACGCCATCAAATTCGGCCAGGGTTCCTCCCTTTCTTCCGATAGGGAGGCGTGCGCCGGCGACAATAACTGCATCGTTGGGGCTCGACAAGTTTTCTCCTTCCTTGATGTGAGGTAGCACGAGTATTCGGGTGATTCGAATCACTTGAGGAAGAGTATCGCAGCATAACTCACACCCGTAAAGTGGTTAATCACACAGTATCGGACTCGGTATTGTGGGAAAGGACAATCAATGTCGGAATTGGGGATTGAAGGCGTGGTCCAGCTATGCCGTAAAGCATTGCAGTTGACACCGGTTAGCTTTCGGGAGGAGCTTCAAGATGCTGTTGTTTCATCTAGCTTTCCGGAACTCAAAGAGGTCCTGCTGGAGATTAGTAACCGTGCCGAGTCCTCGCGGAAGCTCCGTTCACTGGTTTCGGAAATTGCAGATCTGTCCTTAGATATCAATGGCGACGAGAATGTAGATGTGGCTTTCGGCAGAATTTTGTCTTTGGCCCGTCAAATGTTGGGGACAGATGCGGCGTTCATTATGGAACTTGATGAGCCTTCCGGCAGCGCAAGCATTATTCTTTCCAGCGGAATCTGGACCACGGAATTGCAAGAAGTTGAGCCCCACGAGAAGGGGTTCTTTTTTGAGATTTACCAGGTCGCTGCGCCATTGCAGGTGGCAAACTACTTGAGAGACGATGGCTTTGAGCATGATCCTGTGTTGGATACTGCAATAAAGCGAGAAGGGATACGGTCCTTATTGGGGATCCCCGTCGAAGCTGAGTCAGGGTTTCAAGTTCTTTTCGTTGCGGATAGGCATGAGCGTATTTATCACACGGGGGACATCTATATTCTTGAGCAGCTAGCAGTCCAAGTGTTAGCGGTAGGGGTCCGTGGGGAAGAGTCGAATCGCCACCACAAGGAGGTGAATAGCCTCAAGACGGTTGCGGAAGAATGCCGTGTAGAGCTGGCGAACTCTGCAAAAGCGCTAGAAACTATAGAAACGGTCATTTCAATGGTCAGTGATTTGCTGACCGAGTCGCGTGTAGCTGCTTTTCTTGCAGAAAACATGGGGGTTCAAATCCACATTTCAAGTTTGGAAGACCTCATGCTCGATAGTGTTGGAGGCTGGCTTCCGGTAGATGGTTACGCTCCTATCGAGAGTTATGTCCGGAGGACGTCCTCGCCGGGACGAGGAGAGTCCTTATCGTTGGGTGAGCGCGAGGTTTATGTCTCTCCCGTAATTCGTGGTGGGAAGCCCTGGGGAGTGGTTGTTGCCGACTTGATCATGCCTAGCCCTGAAACCCGGATTATTGACTTGGTAGCACGCGCCTTGAGTATTAAAGACGTCATTGGATTGGAGGCTGATTCACAGCGAGTGGTCGAGTCCTCAAATCTCTTCTTTTCATTGGTGAGTTCTGGAAGAACGCAGCTGACGGCACGCCAACAAGGCTTGCTAACCGAAGCGGAAATCGTAGAGGATGGCTTAAATCGTTTACTTCTTTTTTCTGGCGACGAAGCAGGTCTTCGACTGATTGCACAACGGTGTTCTGAGGTCTCTAAGGGGAAGCTCCTGATTGGTGTATCTACTGATCAGGTTGGCGTCTTAGGGGAGGCGAGCATTCTTGTATCCTTTTTTGAAACCTTTTCAAAACTTGTTGATTTGCGAAGATTAAAAGTGCACGGGTATCTGTCAGAAAAATTTACTGGTTTTCATGGAGTGGCAGAAGTATATCGCTCTTGTATACAGTTTCTTGATGATATCGCTTCCCTGGGTTTATCTAGTGAAACAGGCTGGTATACCGACGCTGCACTTCCGCAGTCTGTGCGTCTATTGGCTCGAATGACTAATGCTCAGCGAAAAGCATTGGTGGACGAATCAATAGGTAATTTGCTTCGCTATGATAGGGAAAATTCAAAGGCCCTAGTGCCTACTATGCAAGCCCTTTTCTCGCACCACTTTTCAGCATCCACCGTAGCCGAAGAACTTGATATTCATGTCAATACCGTTCGCAACAGGATGAAGAGAATTGATGAAATATTAGGTGAAGGCTGGAACGAGGGGGTGCGGTTACTAGACGTACAGTTAGCGCTCGCAGCACTGCGCATCGAGTCTGGCATGCCGACCGTCTTTAACGATGTCACCTGGACTGGAAGCCATTAGCCTAGAATTTTCCAGACACTTCAAATTGAAATTCCCCTAGCCGTTAACCACTGTTGGCTAACGGCTAGGGGCTAGCCGGGGCGCTACCTACTTCCAGTGGGAAGAGGAACGCTTGGCCATCTGCTCGCGGTACTGCTGGGTGGTGGTGGGCAGGAGCTCACCGGTGGCCCAGTCGAGGATGACGCCGTAGTGGCGGACCAGGTCGAGCTGGTCCAACTCGCCGGCGTTGTAGCGCTCAGCCACGGACTCCGGGGACTCCGCCAGCTTGTCCAGGCGGGTAGAGCGCAGCTCCTCACGCAGCTTCGCGGTTTCCTCCTCGTCGAGCTCGTACTCGTCGATTTCCGGGTCAACGGGGCGGATGACAACGCCGTAGTCCTTGGCGGCACGGCCCACGGAGACGTAGCCATCGATGACGTCCTCCAGCACGGCCTTCGGGTCGCGCTCCAGGGCATCGCCGAAGCCGCCGCCACCGGCGGAAGGGCGCTCGAAGGTATCGCCCGGGCCGACTGGAACATTGGAGAACAGCGCGCCGAGGTACTGCTCATCCGGGGTGCCGCGGTTGAGCCACACGCCCTGCGGGATGGAGGGCAGACCACCCTCGATGCCCCAGGTCACGGAACGCGAGCGGTCACAGCAGTAGCTCATGACGGTCTTGTTCGCATCCGTGAGCACACCGCCCTTGGTTACACCCACACCGCCGCGGAACTTGCCGGGGCCCGCCGAGTCAGTCACCAGTGCGTGGTGGCTGGTGATGACAGGGGAGAGACGCTCCTGGCCTTCGACCGGCTGGACCGCCAGGCCCGGGCCGAAGACCGGTGCGGTGGCGGAGGAACCGTCGCGGTCGACGCGGCCGCCCCAGCCGCCAGCCATCCAGTCGTACCACATGAAGAACTCGCCCTTGTCCTCTGGTTTCTTCGCGTCACGCGTATCCCAACCACCGATGAGCAGGTACTCCAGGTTGAAAGCGCAGGCCATGGCGCGCTCCTGCATGAGCTGGGACCACAGCTCGAAGACCGCGTTCATGATCTTCTCGAAGGGGCCGGAACAGAAGCCGGTCACCGCGTGCGGCATTCCGGCGTTGACCACGGTTCCCTCCGGGCCGAGGTCGATGTCCATAGCGCGGTAGAGTCCGGAGTTTAGTGGCACGTCGGGGAAGAAGGTTTTGGTACCGGCGACGATTCCGGAGAACGCGGAGCCATAGCCCGCGTTGAGGAAGCTGGCCACCGCCGGCGCGGAACCGTCCAGCGAGTAGGAGAGGCGTCCGCCCTTGATGCGCATCGTTACCTTGATGGGAACGAGGCCCTCTTCCTTGGCCGGGTCGAGGTCGATGTAGTCGATGGTGGACCACTCGCCGTCGTCAAGCGCGGCCACACGGGAGGTGACGATGTCTTCCACGTAGTCCTGGACCTCCCGCAGCGCGGTGCGCACGGTGTCGAAGGAGTACTTGTCCACGAGGCGGTGGATTTCGCGCTCACAGACCGCGGTGGCCTCGGCCTGGGCCTTGAGGTCGCCCATGACGATCTCGGGGCTGCGGGTGTTGCCAGCCAGGAGCTTGGCGACGTCCTTGAGGAACACGCCCTTGGACCACACGCGCACCGGGGTGATGCGCAGGCCCTCGGTGTAGTAGTCGGTCGCGGAGACGTCGAAGGAGCCCGGGACGGAGCCTCCGGCATCGGCCCAGTGGCCCTTGTTCTGCGCGAAGGCCAGCAGGGTGCCCTCGTGGAAGATGGGGCGCAGGAAGGACACGTCATTCATGTGCGTGCCGCCCTGGTAGGGGTCGTTGATGGCGAAGACGTCACCTTCGTGGATGTCATCGCCGAATTCCTTGAGCACGGCTTGGCACTGGAAGTGCAGGGTGCCGACGTGTACGGCGATGTCCTGGTTTCCCTGCATCACGGTGTTGCCCTCGGCGTCACACAGCGCGGAGGAGAAGTCACGCGAGTAAATGACGAAGGAGTAGCAGGTGCGCAGAATCTGCTCGGACATGAGGTTGACCGAGGTGGCAAAAGCGTTCTTGAGAACCTCGAAGGTCACCGGGTCGAGCGTGCGGCGGCCGGAAGAGGACGGCGACGGTTTCTGTGGCTGTGTATGAGTCGTAGTCATGTCGATTCCTTTCAAAGGAGAGTCTGAAGGCGAGGGTCTTAGGCGTTGGTGGCCTTGCCGATGTGGATACGGATGTTGGACCACTCATCAATTTCTGCACGGTCTCCAGGCGGAATGACGGTGGTGGCATCGAACTGGTCGATGATGGCCGGGCCGTTGAGCTTGGCACCGGCCTTCAGGTCGGGGCGGTGATAAATCGGGACATCGGCCCAGCCGCCGTGCGCGGAGAAGTAGACGGGGCGGGTGGTCTCCGGGAGCTCTGCCTCGTGCTCTTCGACCTCGTAGTGCTTGAAGGGCGGGTTCTCAAGCTCGCCGATGGCGATGAGGCCAATCTGGTAGAACTCCACCGCGCCGTCGCGGTCGGCGAAGGAGTACTCGCGCTCGTGCTCATCGTGGAACATGGCGACGGCATCATCGAGCGGGTTATCGGACTCGGGGATTTCCACCGTCAGGGAACGCCACTGGCCGCGGTAGCGCATGGAGGCGGTCAGCTTGAACTTCATGCGCTCCTCCGGAACGTGCTCCTTCTCCAGGCGCTCGCGGGCCTCGGAGATCAGCGCCTGGAATTCCTTGCGCAGTTCGGTGGTGTCCACCTCGTCCACCGGTGCTTGGTACATCTTGGTGATGTCGTGTCGGATGTCCACGAGCAAGCAGCCCTGGGCGGAGGTCACGCCTGGGTGCGGCGGGACCACGACGGTGGGGATGGACAGATCGCGGGCGACCTCAGCGCCGTGCAGGGCGCCGGCGCCGCCGCCGACGACAAGGACGAAGTCACGCGGGTCGTAGCCACGGCGGATGGACAGCAGGCGAACCGCATCGGCCATGTTGGCGTTGGCCACCTGGATGATGTTCTCGGCTGCGGCTTCGAGCTCAAGGTTGAGCGGCTCTGCAACGGTCTTGTTGACGGCCTCGCGCGCAGCATCGGGGTTCAGCTTCAGTGCACCGCCGATGAGCTCGGTGCCGAGGCGGCCGAGGGTGACGTTGGCATCGGTGTTGGTGGCATCGGTGCCGCCGCGCTCGTAGCAGACCGGTCCCGGATCCGCGCCCGCGGACTGCGGGCCGTTGCGCAGGGAACCTGCCTCATCGATCCAGGCCAGCGAGCCGCCGCCAGCGCCGATGGTGCCGACCTCGATGGACGGGAAGCAGATGGGGAAGCCGTATTCGACCTGCCACTGCTTGGTGATGCGGATGTCACCTTCGTAGACCAGCGCGATATCGGTGGAGGTACCGCCCATTTCCAGGCCAATCGCGTTGGAGTAGCCACAGCGGGTGGCGATGTCTTGCACCGCGATGGCGCCGGCCGCAATGCCGGAGGCAGCCAGGCGGACCGGGTAGCGGGTCACCATCTCCGGGGTCATGGAACCGCCGCCGGAGTGGAGGAGGAGCAGGTCTCCGTCGTAGCCGCCTTCCTCGAGCTGGCGGGACAGACGGTTGACGTAGCCGGAGACGAGCGGGGCCAGGACCGCATTGGCGACGGTCGTGGAGAAGCGGTCGTGCTCGAAGATCTCCGGGAGGATTTCGGAGGAGGTGGAGACGGTGGCGTCGGGAAGCTCCTCGCGCAGGATCTCCGCCATGCGCTCCTCGTGGGAGGCATTGGCATGGGAGTTGATGAAGCAGACCGCGACGGTCTCAATCTTCTTGCGGCGCAGGATCCCGGCGATGCGGCGAGCCTCTTCCTCATCCAACGGGGTGATCTCGGCGCCATCGAAGTCGATGCGCTCTTCTACTTCGTAGCGATCACGGCGGCGGATGTAGGGATCCGGAACGTCCTTGTAAGCATCCCACAACTCATCCTTGGTGCCGTCGCGGATTTCCAGAACATCGCGGAAGCCCTTCGTGGTGATGAGCGCTGCCGGTGGGAAGCGGCGCTGGATCAGCGCGTTGGTGGCAACCGTGGTGCCGTGGGAGAACACCTCGACCTGGTTGAGCTGGACGTCGGCCGACTTGAGGCCGTTCATCACCGCTTTCATCGGGTCATCCGGGGTGGAGGGAACCTTGGCCACCGACAACTCGTGGGTCTCGGTGTTAACAATCGCGACATCGGTGAACGTTCCTCCGACGTCGACGGATACGCGAAAAGGTTTATTTCCCGTCATGGTGGGAACCTCTCTTTCAAAGGCTGGTGAATTCGGTTGAGAGGAATCTTCATATGGCACGAGGAGGGGAGCAATGGAGAAACGGTGAATTGAGAGTGAAGAAGGTGGAGGAAACTCCAAACAAGCAGGTTGGGGCATACTAGAATTAGCCGGAGAAAAGTAAGATAGGACACTATTTTCCGGAGGGATAAGTGGCGTCACAGGATAATCCGGTGCTCCGGATCGCCGATCTCGTCGTGATGGAGCCGCGGCTGCGCCGCTTGAGTAAGGCGCTCGAGGATGAGAATTTTGTGGGGCTGTGCGCCGAGGGCGATGGGGACGTGGCAGGTTGGTTTGTCCTTCCCCGGCCGGAGGGAAGCCCGCGCGCCATCCAGCGCCGGCTGGTCGACGCCGCCGGGGTCATCTTCCTCGACTCCGAGTTCGATGAGCAGGAAGTCCTGGACTCGGTGGAGGGAACCGGCGCCGTCCTGTACGGCACCGATGGGATCACGCGCCAAGATATCCGGCGCGCGGTGGATGAGCTTTTGCGGCGCCAACCCAACCTGGCATCCTGGCGCAAGCTCAGCACCATCGGGCAATTAAGCCCCGGGTTAGTCAACCCAGCGCCGGAATCCGAGATCCTTGCGCGCTTTGCCAGGTTCAGCGGGGATTCCCTGCTGCTGTTGACCGTTGACGGCCGGGTTATTGCCGCCGCCGGCGAGCTGCCCGCGCGGAGTATCGCGCGTTCCCTGTCGGTGGTGATAAACCACAGCACCACGACCATGCACGTGGGGCGTTGGAAGGTCTTTGCACGGTGGCTCGACATTGCTGGCGAAAGCCCCTCTTTCGACCACGGCTACTGGCTGATCCGCGGGCGGCAAACCAGTCAGGATGCAGACTTCGATGACCCCGCTTTCGCGGCGCTGGAGGAGCTGCTCACCGCTTCCCTGATGGCGCAGAGAAACATCCAGCGCAACCACGTCGCCGAATCGAGCGCGCTGATGGTGGCGTTGTGCGATGAGAATTCGAATAGGGAAGAAGTGGCCACCACGTTGCGCAGGCGGGGCTTTTCGGAGCATGCCAAGATGCGGCTCCTTGTCTCCGATTCCGTCAAGGATTCCTACCGCAGCGATGTGCGCGACAAGGCCTTCGCCTTGGCCCAGGATGCGGGCGTGCCGCTGGTGCTGGGCTATGTGTCCGGCCGCACCTGCGTGTTGACTACCCATTCGGGAGCGGAGGGGAAGATCGCGGACGTGCTCTTCGGCTCCGTCGGGCTTTCTGATCCCTTCGATACCGTTGAGGAAGGCCCGGCAGCGTGGCTCCAGGCCCTGCTTGCCGCCGTGGTGGTAGAACGCACGCATTCCTTGCACCTGCAGAGCCTGGAGTTTGCTCACTGCAGTGCCATCGAGAAGGCAGCGGCCTACCTGGGCCAGCGCGGCTTGGAGGACGCGGTGGGGGAGCTCGACCGCGCGATTGAGGGGATTAAGGATGGCGAAGAGATCTTTCGCGCCTATGAAGCTGAAAGCTTCTCCGTGGCCCGGGCCGCGAAGGCCGTGGGCGTGCACGCCAATACGGTGCGGCACCGGCTGGAAGCTCTGGAGGAACGGATCCGGTTCTCCGATGCGGATCTGGTTTTGTGGGCGCTGTGGAAAGCGCTGCGCCCCCGCATGCAGCGCTAGGCGGCTGGATGCGGGGGCACGGAGAAGGTGTGAGAGTAGAGAGTGAGAGGGGGAGTGGAGAGAACTACACCTTCTTCTTAGTGCGCGGGATGGGCTTGCCGGTGATCAGCGCGTGGAGCTTGCCGTCACCGATCTGCAGCTCTTCCGGAATGTCCTCGGAATCAACCTCGGTCATGATCTCTTTGATGAAGTCAGATTCCGGGATGGAGGAGTTGCGAGCGATGGCCACCAGCTCACGAGCCTCCTCATCGGAGAGGTGGTTGTCATTCTCAAAGCGCTTCTTGAGTAGCTCACGCGCGCGGCGGCGCAGGTCGGCCTCAGATTGCAGGTCCTTGCGGTTCTTCAACCATGCGAAGCCGATGATGAACATGATGGCAATGCCCATGTATCCAAGAATCGGGTAGACCCAGCCGATGAGGTTGGAGAAGCCGATGAAGGAAAGCACGAAGCCGATGAGCACGGAGATGACATAGACCTTGTAGAAGTTCTGCGGCTTGCCGCGGGTGAGGCGCTTGGCAAAGGCATAGAACATGCCAATCGCGGTGTTATAAATCATGCCGTAGATGGCGACGGACATGGCGATACCGAGCGCCGGGTGAATCTGCTCAATCATGGCCAGCGTTGGCATCTCGGCCTCGGTGATCGGGCCTACGGAGACGTAGAGACCGCCGACCAGGACCGCCAGCAGGAAGAGGAAGCATGCGCCGCCGAGAATGCCGCCGTAGCCCACCTCCTTGGCGTCGAGGAAGTTGCCGCCGATGACGATCATCATGGAGACCACCACGATGACGTTCAGTCCCAGGTTATTGATGGCGGAAACCCACCAGTTGGGCAGCGTCGTAGGAAGCTGCTGCGCCTGCTCGTTGAGGTGTGACCAATCTGGGTTGGAGGTGAGCACGGTGTAGACCGTGCCGATGGTCAGCAAGACGATGATGAACGGGGTAATGGCGCCAATGGCGATGGTCACCTTGTCCACGTCGAGCAGACCAGTCAGCAGGGTGAGGACGAGCATGAGGACGGCGCCGATCCACACTGGCCAGCCCCATTGCTGGTTGAGGTTGGCGCCGGCACCGGCAAACATGGCGAAGCCGATGCAGAACAGACAGGTCAGCGTGGCGATATCGAGGATCTTCGACACAATGGGGGTGGACACCGCGTTGAACACGGAGGTGTGCTCTTTGGCGCGGTGATAAGAACCTAATTGGAGAATGGTGATGCCGGAGATGGTCATGGCCAGTGCCGTTACGATGGCGCCGACGACGCCCATGTTGCCGAAAGCAACGAAATACTGGAGGGCCTCGCGGCCCGAAGCGAAAGAGGCACCCGCGAGCACGCCGATGAATGCCATCGCGATACCAAATGAGCGCTTGAGCATGGTGAACCTAACTTTAGATGGATAGAAAAGTGTACTTATGCAAACGGGGCAGGCGGCCTAGGTAAGGTGCCTGCCCCGTGTGTGATGGAGCGGAAGCTTTTAGTTCGCTGCCGCCTTGATGAACTCGGCGATGCCAGCGAGCTCCTCCTCGCCGCGGTCAATGATCGCAGCAGAGGTAAACAGCCCGTGGTGGTAGCCCAGAAGGTGCTTGTGCGTGACGTCGACGCCTGCCTTGGCCAGCTTCCCGGCATACTCGATGCCCTCGTCCGCCAGCGGATCGTTGTCCACTGTGATGACGAGTGACGGGGGCAGGCCCTCCGGCAGCTCGTGCAGCAGCGGGGAGAGGTCCTTCGCCGTGCGCTGCGATTCCTCCGTAACGAAGGTATCGAGGAACCAGCGCATGGTGTCAGAGGCCAACGGGAAGCCCTCCTCCAGGCGCTTGTAGGAGGCACCGTTCTCGGTTCGTTCGCGGGAGCAATCCGTGATCGGGTAGAGCAGGATCTGGGAGCTGAGCTTGGCGACGCCCTCCTCACCCACGAACTCATTCGCCATCACGGCGGCGAGCTGGCCACCGGCCGAGTCGCCGGCTACCGAGATGGAGCTGACGGTCAGGCCGTGCTCTGCCTCGGGGTTGGAGAGCCAACGGTAGGCGGTGCGGCAATCGTCGATAGCCGCCGGGTAGGTGTGCTCCGGGGCGAGGCGGTAGTCCACCGCCACAACCGGGAACCCGGTGAGCACCGCGATACGGCGTACCGAGGAGTGGTGGGTCTCCAGGTTGCCCATGAGCCAGCCGCCGCCGTGCATGTAGAGCACCGCTGGGGTCTCCTGGCCGCGCTCCGCCTCCGGGCGGGGGTCGTAGAGGCGAACCTGAAACTCCTCGACCTGGAAGTCGGTGGTTGTCGGTTCCTTCTCTTCGTGGAGCGGGTTGGCGTGGGCCGAGGCTACGTAGTTCTCACGCACCTGCGGGATGGGGAAGTTATGGAAGGACTTCGCCCCACCATCGCGGAATGGCTTCAGCGCCTTCCACGCATCCTCAGCGACGGGGCGCCCGGAGTATTCGTCGTGCAGAGTGTGCATTGTGAAACTACCTCCTAGACCAGCTCGTAGTCGTTGAGCTCGAGCTTGTCGGTGAGCTCGTAGTACTCGGCGACGTTGCCGGACCAGTTGTTGATGACGCGGCCTTCTTCGTTCTTGTACCAGGAGGAGCAGTCAGCGGAGAACGCAGATGCCTCGAGCTCCTTCTGGATCTTGGTGTTGAACTCGTCGATGACGTTCTTCTTCACGTCGAGGGCTGCCTCCGGGTTCTCGCGCAGGTAAGCAACGGCCTGGGAGATGTAGCGGTCCTGTGCCTCGAGCATGGCCACCACGGAGTGGTGGTTGAGGTTGGTGTTCGGGCCGTAGAGCATGAAGAAGTTCGGGAAGCCGTCCACGGTCATGCCCAGGTAAGCCTCCGGGGAGTTACCCCAGCGTTCGCGCAGGTCGACGCCATCGCGGCCAGCAATCGGCAAATCACCCTGGAACTCCTGGGAGTGGAAGCCGGTGGCGTAGATGACCACGTCGAAGTCGTGCTCTGCTCCGTCATCGGTGCGGATGCCGGTCTCGGTGAACTTCTCGATGCCAGCGGTGATGAGCTCTACGTTGTCACGGTTGAAGGTGGGGTAGAAGTCATCGGAGCGCAGAATGCGCTTGCAGCCGAAGGCGAAGGTCGGGGTGAGCTTCTCCACCAGCTCCGGGTCGTTGACCTGGGAGCGCAGGTGCTCCATGGCCTGCTCGACACCCTCGGCAGCGGAATCGGTGCCCTTGCGGGTGCGGTCGAAGCCCTCCTCGCGAACCTCGTGGATCTCCTGGCGGATAGCGCGGTAGGAATCCGGGTTCTCCTGGAACTCCTTGAGCTCTTCATCGGTGAAGATGACCTGGTTGCGCGGCAGGATGTAGTTTGCGGAGCGCTGGAACACGGAGAGCTTCTCCGCAACCTTTGCTACCTCCGGAACCAGCTGAACTGCAGAAGCGGCGTTGCCGATGACGGCGACCTTCTTGCCGGCCAGATCAACGTCGTGGTTCCACTCGGCGGAGTGGAACTGTACGCCCTGGAATGCCTCGCGGTTCGGGAAGTTCGGAACCTTCGGCTTGGAGAGCTGGCCCCAGGCACCGACGAAGACGCGGCCGTAGTAGGTCTCGCCGTTAGCCTCGATCTCCCATGCCTTGAGGTCTTCCTTCCACTCGGCGTTGGTGATGCGGTGGTTGAACTTGATGTGGTCGTAGAGGTTGAACTCCTCGGCAAGAGCCTTGAGGTAGCCCTGCATCTCGTCCTGGCCGGCGAACATGCGGGACACGCCGAGGTTGAGGAAGTAGGAGTAGCAGTAGATCAGAGCCTGGGTATCGCAAGCAGCGCCCGGGTAGGTGTTGTCGCGCCAGACGCCGCCGACCTCATCGGCGGCCTCGAGGATGAGGAAGTCCTTCTGCTCGTCGCGGACCAGCTGGGCGCCCATGCCCAGTCCGCCGTAGCCGGTGCCGAGGATGATGCAATCGTAGATCTTCATGGTGATGTGTCTCCTTTAAGACGGTGGTGGTTCGGGTTAGTTTGCGCGGATGGCTTCGGCCAGGACCTGGAGGCCGTCGCGCAGGGTGGACTCGTTGATGACCAGCGGCGGCAGGAGGCGGATGACGTTGCCGTCGAGGCCGCAGGTGAGGATGAGCACGCCCTGCTCGCGGCAGGTCTTGGCCACCTTGGCGGTGAGGTCAGCGTTCGGCTGGTTGTTGTCGTCGACCAGCTCGATGGCGATCATGGCGCCGCGGCCGCGGACCTCGGCGACGGTGGTGAGCTCGAGCAGCGGCTCCAGCTCTTCGCGGATGATGGCCTCGATCTCGCGGGCGCGGGAAGCCAGATCCAGCTCCTCCATCTCCTCGAAAGCTGCCAGCGAAGCAGCACAGGCCACCGGGTTGCCGGCGTAGGTGCCGCCCAGGGAGCCCGGGTCCGGGGCATCCATGATCTCGGCGCGGCCGGTGACAGCGGACAGCGGCATGCCGCCACCGACACCCTTGGCGGTGGTGATGAGGTCCGGGATGATGCCCTCGTCATCGCAGGCGAACCAGGATCCGGTGCGGCAGATGCCGGCCTGGATCTCATCGGCGATGAAGACAACGCCGTTGTCGGTGCACCATTCCTGCAGTGCCGGGAGGAAGCCCTTGGCCGGCTCGACGAAGCCGCCCTCGCCTTGAACCGGCTCGATGATGACGGCAGCCAGCTCTTCGGTGCCGACGTACTGCTCGATGTAGCGCAGGGTGCGCGCTGCAGCCTGCTTGCCGTCGAGGCCGTCGCGCAGCGGGTAGGACATCGGAGCGCGGTAGATATCAGCGGCCAGGGTGCCAAAACCCTGCTTGTAGGGCTTGTTCTTGGCGGTCATGGTCATGGTCAGGTTGGTGCGGCCGTGGAAGGCGCCGTCGAAGACGACAACGCGGTTCTTGCCGGTGTAGCGGCGAGCGATCTTGATGGCATTCTCCACTGCCTCCGCACCGGTGGAGAAGAGACAGGTCTTCTTCTCGTGGGTGCCCGGGGTCAGCTCGTTGAGCTTCTTGCAGACCTCGACGAAGCCCTGGTACGGGGCGTTGAGGAAGCAAGTGTGGGTCAGGTGGCTGGCAGCCTCGGCAACGGCCTTGGCAACGCGCTGGTTGGAAGCGCCGACGGAGGTCACGGCGATGCCGGATGCGAAGTCGACGATGGTGTTGCCGTCGACGTCGACAAGCACGCCACCGTCACCGTCGGTGATGTAGGAGGGGTAGCCCGGGATGACGCCAGCGGCGACGTCTGCTTCACGGGCGGCATTCAGCTCCTGGCTGCGGGGGCCAGGGATTGCGGTGGAGACATTCCGCTCCTGGGGGAGGCGGTGCTTGAGATCCTGCATGCTGTCTGCTCCTTAATACTCGGAATTTTTTATGACGTGGGTCATTCTGGCGGCTAGACTCCAGAAGGGCCATAGACAATCTGGTGAAAGAATGGTGAGAATTTGTCCACAATGGATACGGGGGTAGCGGTCGGGCTGGAAGAGGGGAGCGTTTCCCTGAGATGGTTGGCTAATCAGCCTGATTTGGGGATAGAAATTCTGCACGATTGTGGGCGCCCTTTTTCCGTAATGCACCCGTGTGAGCTGCGCGATCCCCGTGAGTTTGTGGGGTCTGGGGTGGTTATCCTGCTTACCGGCATGGCGTTTGAAGGGAAGTCGGAAGAGCTGGCGGAGTACATCCACAGGGTGGCCGAAGGCGGGGTAACGGGGGTGGGTTTCGGCGTTGGGATTGCCTTTGCCGAGGTTCCGCCCGCCATGGTGGAGGCCGCCCGGGAATGCGATATTTCGCTCTTCACGGTGGCGCGGCGTGTTCCCTTCGTCTCGGTGCTCGCGCGTCTCCACGACGAGCTTCAGCGTCAGCGTGAGGAAGGCCTGGAACTCTTCATTGCGCAGCAGGGTGCGCTTAACGACGCCGCCATCGCCGGTCTCGATGCCCTCGTGGATAAGGCCGGACGCCTGTTGGGGGCGCACTGTTGCCTCGTGGATAAGGACGGACGGGTCTTCGCGCAGTCGAGTCACCCCGGCCTGCCCCCAGTGGAGTGGGGCCCGGTAATTACCGATACCCGCGCTCAGAACTTCTACGCCGCGCGCCGCGTGGGAGGATGGAATGTCTTAGCCCAGCGTTTGGCCGACCACGGTGCGCGCTCCTTCGGGCTGCTGGCGGTGGCGCGTGAGAGTTTCGGTGTGAACGAGCGCGCGCTGCTCAAGCAGGCCGCCGGCCTGGCGGAGCTTACCGTGAAGCGCCCGCAGGAATTACGGCGCACCCAAAACGAACTCAACTCCATGGCGATGGCCATTCAGTTGGGTATGGACCAGCCGGAGGATCCCATGCGCCGCATCTTCCGGCTCGTGGGTGATGCGCAGGGCCGCGTGCGTCCGGTCTTGGTGAAATCGGAGGGCGAGCGCGCCCACCAGCGCTTCCTCCACGCCTTGGACGCCCGCCTGCAGGATCACGGGCGCTTGCTTTTCGAATACACGCTGGATAAATCCTCTAGCCTCCTGCTTTTCAGAGGAAGCCGCACAATGAAGAACCTGCAGGACTTGTTGCGCGATATCCGCGGTAGCAAGCGCATCGTCGTGGGCCAGCCCATGCCGTGGGCCGAGCTGGGCGTGGGCATTGTCCGCGAACTAGAGTCCTTCGCTTTCGGGCTTCAGCCCGGGATGTTGGCGGGGCCAGAATCGCGGACGTTGAGCTGGACTAGGGATCCCAGGGTCAAGGGCGCGGTGCACAACCGGGCCGAAGAAACCTGGGGCAAGGTGCGCGCTCACGACGCGGAGCACGGCACCGAGTTGGCGGAAACCCTGGAGGTCTACCTGCGTGCGGGCGGGCATGTGAGCCGAACCGCTGAGGAGCTTCAATCACACCGGCACACCGTGCGCAAGCGCATCGCGGACTTGGAGGATCTCCTCGAGGTGGACCTCAAGGACCCGCTCGTGGCGGCGGAGCTACTGATTCTCGGAGTGAGTGTTACGGACTGAAGCCCTAAGAGTCGATGCTGAGTAAGAGGAGTTCCGCACGGGTGACGGGATTGCCCAGGTCCACCCCGCAGAGGTTTTCTACCTTGTCTAGCCGGGCGCGCACCGTGTGGCGGTGAACGCCCAGCTCCGCCGCAGCGGTGGCCAAGTTGGCGTTGCCCACGAGGAAGGCGCGCAAGGTAGCGAGCAGCTCGGTGTTGTGCTGCGCGTCGTGGGCGGCCAAGCGGCTGACCGTGGCCGCGCGCCGGGCGCCGAGGGCCTCCGAGACGCCGGGTTCCACCAGCCAGGTAGGCGCAGCAGAATCAAAGGCCGCTACGGTGCCAAGGGGCAGGCTGCGCGCATGGCTTTGAAGAGAAGACAGCAGTGCTGGGTTCAGCTCCTGCCACGCAACACCCCGAAGGGCGGAGACGCGAAGGTAGCGCGACTGTTTCTTGAACAGGTGTGAGGTTGCGGTTCCCGGAGGAAGCATGAGAAGTGCAGAATCCTGTTCCGGGCGGACGAAGCTGTGCGGCTCGGTCTTGCCGATCTCACTCACTGTGCGCGCGAGGCGTGAGGGGGTCGAGGCTGTGAGGTAGAGGATGTCCACGAGGTCGTGGCTATCAATCAAGTGAAAGGCCGCGTGCAGGGCGGGGGAGTCAACGCCGGCGAGCTGGGCATCAAGCGCTAGCGCCCCGAGAATAGCGTGGTTGTTGCCATCGGGGTGATCAAGCAGCAGGCTGGCCAGACCCGATAGATGCCGGATGAGCGCGCGCGAATAGGAATCGAACTTCTCCGAGCGCCTGGCGGCGACGGCCCAACGCCGGCCCGCGGAGCCGAAGGTGCTGGTGATGGTGGCACCTGTGCTTGTCGACGTCCCCGTGCCCCGCCCCGTCTGCTCCGCGGCCTCCACCGCGGCGTCGGCCGCACTGAGCTGGCCGCGATCGCTGCGGCTGAGCACCGCTCCGGAGGAACTGGCTACTGCTACAGCGGCGCTGAGTTGATTGCTCGCCTCATCGATGAGCGCTTGGATGCCCGACACAGCTGCGTGATTGAGGCGCTCTTGTTGGCGGTGGAAGGTGAAGTGCGCATTGTTTTCGAGGCGGGCCTGTTCCTGGGCTACCGCAGTAGTGATGGACACGAAGCGGGTGGCGCGCGGAATCTCAAAAAGGGTGAGGTGATGCTGGGAACAAGCACGGGTCAGTACGGGTGGTACCTCGGCGAAGGCGAGTCCGGTACCGAAACCAATGCCGTGTACCCCGGCTGCGGCGAGAGCAGCGGCATAGTGCTCGAAGCCTTCCGGGTCGTCGCGGAAAACGAGCCCCAGAGTGAGCATGAGCGCGCCGGGAGAGGTGAACTCGGTGGGGTCCGCGAGCTCTGAAGCGTGGATGGTGCTGAACGCGGGTTTGCCCTCAACGAGCGGGCGCAGGTTCAGCGAGTGCTGGTTGGTGAGCCAGCGGAAGGAAATCTCACTCATGGTGGACAGGCTACACAGTTGTGGGCTCAAAATTTATACACCCTGTCGATAGTGTCGCAAGGGTGGTAGGGGCCACACTAAGTGGCATCCTATTCATCCCAACACAAAAGGAAGACCATGCAGGAACTTCAGTACCACATTGAGCAGTCCCGCCACCTGGGCCAGCAGGTCCCGGGTCCGAAGAGCGCCGCCCTGGATGAGCGTCGCAAGAATGCCCTCCCCGCGGGCATGGCGCCCTCGCTTCCGGGCTACGTGGTGGACGCGGATGGCGGCATTCTTGCCGACGCCGACGGCAACCGCTTCATCGACCTTGCCTCCGGCATCGCCGTGACCTCCGCTGGTGCTTCTAACCCGGCCGTCGTGGCCGCGGTGCAGGAAGCTGTTGCACACTTCACCCACACCTCCTTCACCATTTCCCCGTACGAGTCCTACGTGGCCGTGGCAGAAAAACTCAACGAGGTCACCCCGGGTGATCACCCGAAAAAGACTGCGCTGTTCAACTCCGGCGCGGAGGCTGTTGAGAATGCCGTGAAGATTGCCCGCAACTACACCGGCAAGCGCGGCGTTGTCGTCATGGACCGCGCCTTCCATGGACGCACCAACCTGACCATGGCGATGACCGCCAAGCAGTCGCCCTACAAGAATGGCTTCGGTCCCTTCGCGCCGGAGATCTACCGCGCCCCGATGTCCTACCCGCTGCGTGACGGCCTGAGCGGCGCCGAGGCTGCCAAGAAGACCATCACCATGATTGAGCAGGAAGTCGGCGCAGCCAACCTGGCCTGCGTTGTCGCTGAGCCGATCCAGGGCGAGGGCGGTTTCGTCGTCCCTGCCGAGGGCTACCTCACAGCAATCCAGAAGTGGTGCAACGACAACGACGTGGTCTTCATCGTCGACGAGATCCAGGCAGGCATGATGCGCACCGGTACCTGGTTCGCCTCCGATCATGAGGGCATCGTTCCGGACATGGTGACCATTGCGAAGGGCATTGCCTCCGGCATGCCGCTGTCCGCAGTGACCGGCCGTGCGGAGATCATGGATGCTCCGCAGCCGGGCGGCCTGGGCGGTACCTACACGGGTAACCCGGTGGCTTGTGCTGCTGCGCTGGCAACCTTCAAGGAGTTCGAGGAGAAGGACTTCGGTGCACGTGCCCAGAACCTGGAGAAGATTGCCCGCGAGGAGCTGGAACCCATCCTGGGCGATGAGCGCGTAGCAGAGTTCCGCGGCCGCGGCGCCATGCTCGCCCTCGAATTCGTTACCGCTGAGGGTGAGCCGGATGCTGAGCTGGTGCACAAGATTGTCGACGCCGCCAAGGCCGAGGGCGTGCTCATGCTCACCTGCGGCCTCGACCACAACGTCATCCGCTTCCTGCCCTCCCTGGCTATCCCGGAAGACCTGTGGCGTGAGGCGCTGCAGGTCGTCGTCAAGCAGTTCAACGAGTACAAGTAAGGCGACTGTAGTTCTCACCCGGCGATGGCCGGGTGAGTTCACGTTTTAATAGCCATTTAAAAGTCATCGGAGAAGTCTTTGTCCAACAACATTTCCGTGCCGCAGAGGGATGAGTCCACGGCGGAATTCAAACCCGCGCTGTCCTTCGTGCAGGGCATCGCCCTCATCTTCGGCACCAACATCGGTGCTGGTGTCCTCTCTATTCCTTATGCTGCCCGCAACGGAGGGTTCCTCGCACTCGTTATCGCTTTGCTGATAGCAGGCACCCTCACGACCATTTCCATGCTGTACGTGGCGGAGACAGCCATGCGCACCAAGGCGCCGCTGCAGGTTTCCGGATTGGCGGAGCATTACCTAGGGCAGTGGGGCCGCTGGTTGGTTTTCGTGGCCATCATCGTCAACGGCATCGGTGCGCTGATTGCCTATGCTGCTGGTTCGGGTGACTTGATCAACAACATCTTCGGGTTGCCGCCGCTACTCGGCACGCTGATCTTCTTCGGCTTCGGTTCGTGGGTGATGTACCGCGGCCTGCACACCACGGGTGCAGCTGAGGGAGCCATCACTGCCGGTATGGCGATCATTATCGCGGTGCTGTGTGGATGGACAATCCTGGGACCGGGTATCAAGGCTGAGAACCTGCTGGTTCTTCATCCCTTCTTCATCGTCCCGATTCTGAACCTCGCGGTGTTCTCCTTCCTGGCGCAGTATGTGGTTCCGGAGCTGGTACAAGGAATGGACCCGGCTAAGCCGCAGCAGACCGCGCGGGCAATTGTGCTCGGCATGGTGGTGACGGGCTTTACCTTGGCGTTGGTTCCTTTTGCCGCCCTTGGTCTGCTTGGCATGGAGGTCACCGAGGTGGTGACCATTGCCTGGGGTGAGGCCCTTGGTCCAGTGGCCTACTACATGGCCAATATCTTTGCGCTGGCTGCCATGCTGACTTCGTTCTTGGCGATTGGTTTTACCACCATGCGCAACGTCTTGGACATCTTCCACTGGGAAGGCGTGAAGGGACAGCGCATCGTAGCGGTGGCGCTGACGGTTGTTCCGCCATTGGTGATTTCCATTGCTGGCCTCGGCGGCTTCGTTGCGGCATTGTCCTATGCCGGTGGCTTCGCGGGCGCCATCATGTCCGTCATCCCGGTGATGCTGCTGCACGCCTCCCGTAAGAAGGGCGACCGCGACCCGGGTTGGAACGTGGGCGGACTCGCACACCCGGTAATTCAGGGCACCATCATCGTGGTTTATGTCTTGGCCTTCATCTACTCGATCATTTCCATCCTCGGGTTGGTGCCGGCAGGCTGGGCTTAGGGCCGGCTTTTAGATGCGGCACTTTTAGACGCGACGAACTCGCCTAGTTGCCAAAGTTCGGGCCAGATCCTGAGTCAGGAGCGTTGGTTTTGGCAGAACGGGCAGTTGTAGCCCGGCCCTGGAACTAGACCATGCCGAAAACACGAAAAGGCTGGGCTGCTCCCCATATCAAGGAGCGGCCCAGCCTTTCGGCATGCTGCCTAGGTTTGCAACTGAGGCTACGGCCTAGAAGATGCCGTGCTTATGAAGCGCCTCGTCATCGGACGGGACCTCAGAAATGGCATCCCACATTTCGACGAGCTTGCCGTCCTCGACGCGCCACAGCTCGCAATAGGAATGGCGCGCACCAGCGATGCTGCCTTCGGAATGGGTCAGAACGAACTGTCCTTGTGCAACCGTGCGGTGGATGCGCTCATACTCTAGACCTTCGCCATCCTCCTGCAGCTTGGTGAGGAAATCGACACAGTTCTGAGCGCCATCGGCGATATCAGGGGAGTGCTGGGCAAACTGATCATCACGGGTGTTGTCGATGAAGCCGGAGTAATCAGCGCCGATGAGCGAGCGGGTGAAGAACTCGATGACGAACTCTCGGTTCTGCTCGGTGAGGCTCTCATCACCGATCTCGGTAGCGCCATCGAGCTGCGTGCGGCCGCTTGCGTTCGGTTCTGCCAGGGGAACGAGGTTGTCCCAGTGCTCGACAATCTTGTCTCCCTCGACGCGGTAAATATCGAAACCGACGAAGGGCTCATCCTCGATGCCGTCGAAGCGACCATGCAAAGCGACGAGGCCGTTGGCTTCGTCGGCAATCACCCGGGCGTTGGTGTACTTCAGGCCCTCGCCCAGATCCGTGACAAACTTCTTGAGACCTTCTGCATCATTAGCGATGAGGGGAGAGTGCTCCACGAAGTTGTCGGCGAAGTGCTTGTCCAGGACGGAGGTATCGTGGCCGTCGAAAAGCGCGGTGTGGACCTCGAGAACGAAGTTTCCTAGTGACGTCATGGGATCTCCTTAGTTGGCCACGAAGTAGGTGCGCTTGTTGACAAACTCATCCATGCCGTAGGGGCCCAGCTCGCGGCCATAGCCGGAGTTCTTGACGCCACCGAACGGCACCTCGGCGCCCTCAGCCGCGTAGGTGTTGACGTTGGACATGCCAACCTCCAAGCGCTGAGCAACCTTTTCTGCTCGCTCGACGTCCTTGGAGAAGACGCAACCGCCCAGGCCGTACTGGGTATCGTTGGCCAGCTTCAGTGCCTCTTCATCGCTGCTGACCTTGAACACGGTGGCCACCGGGCCGAAGAGCTCTTCGTAGTAGACATCAGAGCCAACCGGAACATCGGTCAGTACGGCGGGGCTGAAGTAGGAAGACTTCTCATCGACGAGCTCGCCGCCGACGTGCAGGGTGGCACCGGCGGCCACGGTGCGGTCGATCTGCTCCTTGAGTTTTTCTGCCGCGCTGCGCGAAGACAACGGGGTGTAGACGGTCTCGGAAGCCTCCTGCGGGGTGCCTGGCTTCATTGCCTTCGCGAGCTCGACCAGTTCAGCGACAAACTCGTCGTAGATATCGTCCATAACGATCAGGCGCTTGTTGGAGTTGCATGCCTGGCCGGTGTTGTACATGCGGGTCTCCCACGCATCCTTGGCTGCCTGCTTGACGTCATCGGTATCGAGGATGACGTACGGGTCGGAGCCACCGAGCTCCAGTACTGCCTTCTTGAGGCTCTTCGCAGCCAGAGAGCCCACCGCAGCGCCAGCGCGCTCGGAACCGGTGAGCGAAACACCGCGCAGCTCCTTGTGCTCGATGATCTTCTCTGCCTGCTCGTGGGTAGCGAAGACGTTGGTGTAGACCCCCTTGGGCACGCCGGCGTCATCCATGATCTTCTGGATAGCAAGCGCGGAGCGCGGGCAGATGGTGGCGTGCTTCAAGACGATGGTGTTGCCCAGCATCAGGTTCGGGGCGGCGAAGCGCGCGACCTGGTAGTAGGGGAAGTTCCACGGCATGATGCCCAGCAGAGCGCCGATGGGGCGGCGCTGAATGTAGCCCTTGCCGTCCATCTCGACGGGAATTTCCTCGTCGGCGGCGAACTTCGGGCCATTGTCGGCGTAGTAGCTAAAGATAGCGCCGCTGAACTCAGCCTCCTCGACGCCCTCGGAGACCGGCTTGCCCATTTCGGTAGCGATGATGTCTGCGAGCTCATCCTTGCGCTCTTCGAAGAGCTCGGCAACGCGCGTGACCACTTTGGCGCGCTCCTCGATCGGGGTCTCGCGCCAGCTGAGGAATGCCTCGTGCGCGGAGTCGACAGCGGCCAGGACCTCCTGGTCAGTAGCGTGATCAAAAGTCTCGAGAACCTCACCGGTAGCGGGGTTTTCTACGCGAAATCCGGACATTGCTTCATCCTCCAATGATTGAAGTGTGTATGGGTTGCGCCCCATTATGGGGTTGTATGTGACTTATTGCAAGGTCCTTGCGTTTTATGTCATTTGTCTCAGTATGGGCTTATGGGGCACTTGGGCTGAGGGGGTGAAAGAAGGAGGCCACCTAGCCCCGCCAAGGCTCAATGCCTGCGCGGCGCCAGGCCTCCAAGAACTGGGTAGTTTCTGCTTCGTCCGTGATGGACACGCGCACGCCCTCATCGAGGTAGCGGCGGATGACCACGCCTTCATCAAGCATCTTCGTCTCCACCTCCGCGGCATCCGCGCGCGGCAGCCAGACAAAGTTGCCGTAGGACTTCTCAGCTCCCAGTTCCGCGCAGACGCGGTCGCGTTGTGCCTTGGTGATCTCAACGGCGTCGTCAAGCTCGTCATGGCGCTTGAGCACCTCCACGGCGGCAGTTTCTGCCATGGCGGTCACCGTCAGCGGCAGGGAGAGCAGCTGCAGAGCATTGATGATTTCTGGGCCAGCCACCGCGTAGCCCACGCGCATGCCGGCCAAGCCCCATGCCTTGGAGAAGGTGCGTACGCCGAGCAGGTTGGGGTAGCGCTGGTATTCCTCGACTGAATCTGGGGTATCTGGGGCGTCGTTGTACTCCCAGTAGGCCTCATCCAGCAGGACCACGACATCCTCGGGCACCCGGTCCATGAAGGCGCGGAATTCACCGCGCGTGATGACCGTGCCCGTCGGGTTGTTGGGGTTGCACAGGATGATGAGCTTGGTCTTCTCCGTCAGGGCGGCAAGGACTGCCTCCAAATCGACGCGGTAATCCTCCGTGAGTGGGACCAGAATCGGTTCCGCGCCGGCCATGCGCACGTAGAGGGGGTAAGCCTCAAAGCTGCGCCAGGGCACGATGACCTCATCGCCGGTGTGGCAGGACGCCAAGATGGTGGCCTGCAGGATGGGCGTGGAACCCGCGGAGACGAAGATGTGATCCGCCGGAACGCCTAGGTAATTGCACAAGGCGTTGGTGAGCTCCAGGCTGCCGGGCTGCTGGTAGCGGTTGGTGGTGCGGGCGGCGTCGGCAACCGCGGCAATAATGTCCTCGGCGGGCTGGAAGGGGACCTCATTGGAGGAGAGTTTCAAGGCATTGGGGAAATCCTTGCCTACCTTGTACTCGGGGAAGCTTGAGAGATCATTACGAAGCATTTTCACGTCCTTTCTAAATCATGTCCCAGATGGTCACGGCCATAATTAGCAGGCCCATGCCGAAGACGAAGTAGTTCCACGGGTCATTGCGGAATTGCTTGTAGACGTCCAGTTTCTTGAACATATACACCGGAACCAGGTAGACGATGAACGCCACGAAGACACCGGAGACAACCGAAATCATGGAAATAATGGAGGGGTTGAAGATTGCCACGAGCGTGGTGCACACGAAGGCGATGAGATAAATGATGTTGAGCAGCGTGCGGTGCGAGACCTTTTCCGCCAGCTTCGGCGCGGCGTTCTTCAGCAGGTACTCCGTGCCTTCTTCTGTACCGAGCATGTGGCCGAAGTAGGAAGAAACGATGGCGCAGATGACCACGATGGGGGCCATGTAAGCCATGAACGGAGTGCCAGTGACGTTGGCGAAATAGGAGAGCACCGGAATGTTTTGCTCGAGGGCCTCATTCATGCCGTCGGCGCCGAGTGCGAGGACGCAGGACCACACGAAGAACATGGTGAAGACGACGAGCAGGATAGCGGTGTAAAACTCCGTGCGGGAAACGCGCTTTTCGGTCTTCTCGCCGTATTGCGGCTGCATGTCGATGGCGAACTGCGACAGCGCCGCCATGTGGGAGAAGGAGAAGACCAGCACCGGCAGGATGAGGAAGATGCCTTTGATGATGCCGCCGTAGCCATTCGAGCCGTCATCGAAATGGATGAAGCTGTGCAGGTCCCAGCGCGGGATGAGGTAGATGGAGGTGACGGCCAGGGCGATAATCAGCGGGTAGACCAGCACCTGGGCCAGCCAGATCATCGGCTTGCGGCCGATGGCGAAGGCACCGGTCATCACGCCCACGCAGAGCATGGCCAGCAGCCACCGGTCGAGCGACGGCCCACCCAGCTGGTTGACAATGAAGCTATCCACCGCGTTGGTGATGGAGACACCGTAGATGAGGACGGTGGAAAAGACCGTGATCCAGTACAGCACCGCGAAGACGATTCCTTGGCCCTTGCCCAGATACTGGGAGACCAACTCGAGGATGTCCTTGCCGTGGTCCTCCGTGGGCGCACCCGCAACAATGCGTGCATAGGTCCGGTGCGAAAAGTACACCAAGGGGAAGATGAAGACCGTGGCAAAGACCAGCGGCCAGAACCCGAAACCGCCGGCATTCAGCGGCAGGAAGAGGATGCCAGCACCCACGGCGGTGCCGAAGAGCGTAATGATCCACGATGCGGTGGAGGCAGCGGGGCGCTGCTTGGCGACGACCCCATCGCCCACAATGTGCTCGCCTTCCTTCAGCTGGCTAGCGGGTACGGCATTCGAAATTGGAGGAGTATGTGTCGTGCTCATGGTGAGCCTCCTTTAGCTGGTGGGCGTTTCGTCGGTGTGTAAAACCGGGGAGGGCGGGATAGGCAGGGAATGGGCCTGGTCGGTGATGACGTTGAGAAGCGCTGGTACGCCGTCCTCGGCGATGGCGCGCAGGGCGCGGGCCACGGCCTCCGGTACCTGGGCGTCATCAGTGATGAGCTCGCCGTGGGCGCCGAAGCCGCGGGCAACCGCCGCGAAATCCGGGTTGATAAGCTGCGTGCCGGAAACGCGGTCGGGGAAGTGCTTCTTCTGGTGATCGCGGATGGTTCCGAACTCGCCATTGGACATGACGATGATGAGAAAAGGCGCGCCGCACTGCAGCGCGGTGGCCAGTTCTTGGCCGTTCATGAGGTATTCGCCGTCGCCAGCAACGGTCACGACGGTGCGCTCCGGGAATTCCAGTTTGGTGGCCACTGCGGCCGGGATGGAGTAGCCCATCGACCCGTTGCGCACGCTGAACTGGGAGGGGTAGACCTGCGAGCGCAGGAACTGCTGGGCCCAGATGCAGTGGTTGCCGGCGCCGAAGGTGTAGATCGAGTCCTTGGGCAGCTGGTCGTGGAGTGCTGCGAAGACGGCCTCCATGTGGGCCGTGCCCTCCTTGCCCGGGCGGTAGTCCGCGGGCTCGGGGAGGGTGGCGAAGTCGAGGTGGTTCGCGTGCGCGGCGTCGAACCACTCGCCGCGTGTGTCCTTGCCCTCGACGCTTAAGCGGTCCAGGGTGTGAGCGAAGGCCACGGGGCTCGCCACAATGTGTTCTACCAGCGCCACCGAGTGGCCGCGCAGGCTGGTATCGGGGTTGATGGCGATGTTGCGTGCTTGCGGTGATTGGCGCAAGGTGTAACCGTCGGTAGGAACATCACCGAGAACGGCACCGACTTCGATGACGAGGGAGGCAGCTTCCAAAAGTTGCGCCGCGCGTGGGTCGCGCCCATAGCCGAGCCAGCCGGCGTTGGCGGGGGAGTCGAAGGGCACGCGGTCAGCGGCGCGGAAGTCTTGAATGATCGGGATGCGGTGCTCTTCGGCGAAGCGAGTGATCTTCTCCGCGGCCTCCGGGGTCCAGCGCGGACCGCCGGCAAAAATGAGTGGTCGCTCTGCGCGGCTCAGTTCGCGGGAGAGGAGGTCCAGGTGCTCGTCGGAAAGCGCGCCTTCCGACACCGGGATGGGTGGGTGGATGCTGCCGGTGAACTCCTGGTGGAGAATATCCTCCGGCAGGCCCACGATGACGGGGCCGGGGCGGCCCTGCTGGGCTTGGAAGAAGGCTTCGGCCACGACGCGGGAGGCACGCGACGGATCGTCGAGGACAAAGACCTGCTTGGCCTGGGTGCCGAACCACGCCTTGGGATCGAACTCCTGGAAGGACTCGCGGTCACGATCCGAGATGGGGATAAGGCCAACGAAGAGAACGAGCGGGGTGGCATCCTGCCAGGCGGTATGGATACCCACGTAGGCGTTGGCCGCGCCGGGGCCGCGGGTGACCATGGCGACGCCGGGCTGTCCGGTGGCTTTGCCGTGGGCTTCAGCCATGTAGGTGGCACCGCCTTCGTGGCGGCAGACGATGGCCTTCACGGGGGAATCGTAGAGGCCGTCGAGCACGGGCAGGAAGCTTTCGCCGGGCACGAGGAATGCGCGGGTGACGTTGTGCGCGGCGAGGGATTCGGCAATGGCGGCGCCGACGTGTGACATGGAAACCTCCCTGGGGTTGTTGTGGTAGTGGTCTCATTATTCTTTGATGATGTCATGTTGTCTAATGTCGCAAAAGCTGGAAAGCCATGCCCTCAAGGCATTAGTAGTGGTAGAAGTAGGGGAATGGACATGGTGAAGGCCAAATATTTCCTTGCGGTTGCCGAAGCTGGCACGGTGACTGCCGCCGCGGAGCGCCTTGGAATAACCCAGCCGGCGCTGAGTCGGCAGCTTCGGCGCTTTGAAAAGGAGCTGGACTTGGAGCTATTCGTGCGGGCCGGCTCCGCACTGGCGCTCAGCGACGCGGCACACGCTCTCATTCCGACGTGCCGCCGCCTCCTCGCCGAATCCGCGCGCGCCGGGCAGGCGGTGGAGGCACTCCGCGCGGGCAGTATCCCGGCGCTGCGCGTGGCTGCTACGCCGACGACGATTTCGACTCTGCTTGCGCCCTTTATCGAGGCCGCTGGCTCGACTATCCCACTGCTCACCACGACCCCGGTTACGCACTACGACGTCTTCGACGCGCTGGAAGGCTCCGCCGACGTGGTGATTGCCACCATCCCGCCGGGCAATGACGTGGCCTCATTGGCGTTGGGCACGATTCCGGTGCGCGCCTGGGTGCTGCCGACGCACCCATTGGCGCTGGAGTGCGCGGGTTCGACCAGCGTGGACGTTAAAAGGTTATTGCAAGAAAAGGTGGCTCTGCCTTCGCGTCGCAGCGTGTCCCGCGGGGTGGTGGATTCCTTCGTGGGCACGGCTGGTTGCGCCTTGGGCTCGCACGTCGAGTGCGATGACACCGCAACCTTGAGCGCCTTGGCCCGCTCGGGCCGGGCCGTGGCCTTGATGACAGAACTGCAGCCGGCGCGGCTGGTGGGCTTCGACGTGGTCGATGGTGAACGGACTCTGGGCGGTGTGCCGCTGGTGGCGGCGTGGTCCCCGGGGCACTTCGCGGGGCAGGAAATTGCGCAGATTGCTGAGCGCTTCCGTAGTTTTATTGCGGGGTCGCTTCGCTGAGATGGTTTTCTTAGTGCTGGGCGCTTCGTTTCGCAGTGGATAACTGCCCCAGTTGCCAAACTTCTGGCCAGATCTTGGGCGAGGCGAGAACTTTGGCAGCAATGGCAGTTGCTCGGCGCGCGGTAGCGCGCCATGTTAGCGGGGAGGTGTGATGTCTATGGAGTTTTTGGACACGGAGTC
>NZ_KV813892.1:0-33108 GCF_001813755.1 Corynebacterium sp. HMSC074H12 | reverse complement strand
CGGAACACCGGTACCAAAAACCCGCATCTGACACTCCGATCGCATATATCGGCGCCTTCTTGATTTGGGCAACTTGTAATGCGGTTCTCCCTCACACTGTAATGCGTATCTTTGCTGCGAAGAACGAGCGAACAGGTCGCGCATCATTGGCCCTGGGGCTGGGGCTGTATGTCATTACGTCTATTGCCACGTGTGTATTCGTCATCGCAGGAACCATTATCCTCACTGGTGGACAGGACATTGAACAAAGCGACGGCGCTTTCCTCCTCTTCCTAGACCAGGCGGTGCCTAATTGGCTTCGAGGTCTAGCATTCGCAGGCATTTTTGCCGCTGTTATGTCTTCTGTGTCAGCCATGCTTCTTGCCTTGGCAGCGGCTCTTTCCTACGACTTGATCGGGCAGCTTAAGCCGAGCACGTCCGATGCAACGAAGCGCAAGATTACCAAGTTCGGAATTCTAGGATTTGGAGTACTCACGCTAGTACTTTCTCTCAATCCGCCGGAATTCCTTACGCTTTTGTACTCCGCAGCAATGGGCCTCCTCGCTTCCTCCCTCTTCTTCCCGACACTTCTCGGAATTTGGTGGCGCAGGATTAGCGGTAGTGCTGCTTTCGTAGGTGCCAGCGTCGGTGGTATCGCATACCTTGTACTTCTCTTTGGATTCGATCTTCCACCGCTATCCGAGATTGCCTTCGCCCTGCCTTTGTCCGCTGCTGCTTGCATCATTAGCGCCTATATCTTCAAGCCTGCGACTCCAGAGCAAATTCGACGCATCACAATCGCTCACAGCCGTGAGGTAACTGACGCTGAAGCCGAGGAGTTTAATCGCATCGCCATGGCGGAGCTGAATGGAACACAGCCCTACGCCGGTGCCAGCGAGAACTCCTTCGAAACATCGAATTCTGGATCAGTCTGAAAAGGGGGAAACAATGTATAAGACGACTATCACGCCGCGCTTCAACGAAACTGACGCGGTTGGACACATAAACAATACGAAGTTTCCTGCCTGGTTCGAAGCTGCTCGCAGAGACTTCTTCGCCGAGTTTGACCCTGATCTTGCTACAGATCCCTGGACGCTTCTCGTTGTCCGCTACGAATTGAACTTCTTAAAAGAAGTGAACTGGGTACCGGAAGTCACAATCCACACGTCGATTTCCCGTCTTGGCAGAACTTCAGTGACCCTTCATGAAGAGCTCTACCAAGAAGGTGAACTATGCGTTGTTTCTGAGGTGACCTATGTAAATGTTGACCCACGCACCAGAAGACCAGAGGCAGTACCCGATCCGGTTCGAGAAAAACTGTCCGCGCACCTTAGCGCCAAACCAAACGAATCCAATCAAGAAGGAGCCAGCGATGCTTAAATCTTTCACAGATAGCGTGGTGGTTGAATCTGAAGGTTCTATTGCCTCAATAACGCTCAACCGACCGGACTCCCTCAACGCTCTAACATTTGAAATGCTGCGGGGCCTGGAAATGGCATTCACGGAACTGGGTGATAATCCCGATATTCGAGCAATTATTCTTCGCGGAGAAGGTAAAGCGTTCTGTGCAGGTGATGACCTCATCGATATGGGCACAGACAACTGTCCCGTGCCAGAAGACAAGATCCGAGAATTCTTGGATGGTTACCCTAAAGTCTGTACCGCGATTCGTGAATGTCCGAAGCCTGTTGTCGCGGTACTACACAAATTCGCCATGGGAGCCGGGCTAGAGCTGGCGCTTGCCTCTGATTTCATCGTCGCATCTTCGAACACCAAGATTGGACTCCCCTTCGTGCTCCGCGGTTTCTCTTCAGGAACAACCTTGCTCCCACGGCTAACTAACCGGCTTTTCGCAAACAGGCTATTGCTGACCGGTGAATTTGTACCGGTATCTGAACTCTCAATTTTTGGACTCGTAACAACAATCTGCGAGCCCGAAGACTTGGATTCTGAAGGAAAGTCTCTTGCTAAGCAGCTATCGTCACTGCCCACAAAGTCCATCTCGCTCATGAAGCAAACCATGAGCGCAACGCAGCATCTCGACGAAAGTGCAGCGTGGCTTATGCAGGCCCACTCCACGGTCTCGTCAACACTGACGGAAGACCACGTCGAGGGTCGTACTGCGTTCCGAGAAAAAAGAGACCCCTGTTTCACCGGCCGCTAAACAAGAAAGGATCGCCATGACCAAGCCATTGACCACATACGTTCCAGATGAAGGACTGACCTTCTTTAAGCCACAAACTTTGGCTCAGTATTTCTCGGAGCACGCCGAAAATACCCCAGAGAAGACCGCAATCTACTTTTACGGGTCTGAATTCACTTATGGATGGCTTGAGCAAAAGGCACTGGCACTAGCAACCACCTTGGCGCAAGAGGGGATCCAGGCTGGAGACGTAGTCGCGCTGTACATGCAAAACTGCCCGCAGTTTGTAATTTCCTATCTCGCTGTTCAGAAGCTAGGCGCGGTTGTCAGTCCTTGTAACCCCATGCTCAAAGCAAAGGAACTGTCGTATCAGCTCAATGACCTAGAAGCAGTTGCTCTCATCGCTAGCGAAGAACTACTCGTTGAATACGAAAAAGCAGACGACACTTCAGTTCGTACTCTAATTGTTACTTCTTTCGACGATGCTCTGGAACGTGAAGAGCACTCAAAGGAATTCAACTTCCGCATGCCGGACCGGCGCACTCCTGCTCTCGACCATATTTCTTGGGAGAGGGCAACTACACAGAGCAAGCTTGTGGACAAAGCAGAGTCTTTCCTGAGCCCAGAAATCAATCTGGATGAAGACTGCGCATTAATCATTTACACCTCTGGTACTAGCGGATTGCCCAAAGGCGCAATGCTGTCTTACACAAACTGCACTTTCAAAGCTAACTGCGTCGCAGCTAGCTTTGGATATACATCGTCTGACAAGGTTTCAGCCTCAATGCCGATTTTCCATGTGGCTGGAAAAATCGTTGGAATGTCTGCTGTCTTCGTTGCGGGTGCTTCGATGATTCTTCAAGCGCGCTTCGATGGTGAGGACTTCGTAACTATGGCATCTCGGTACGGGATGACGGTCTCATACACAACGCCACCGATGAATACTGAAATCCTAGCTACGGATCGCGCTTCTCAAATGGACAAGCTTCGTGTATGCATGGGCACGAGCTTTGGCTCACAAATCACGGAATCACTGTCCAATCAGTGGAAAGAACAAACCGGTCAAGACTTCTTTGAGTTTGCCTACGGAATGAGTGAGACTCATACAGCAGATGCAATGACCCCTCCTGGGCAGATCGTTTGGGGAAGCACTGGGCGGCCTACTTTCCAGACCGACATCAAGATCACTGATCCGGAAGACCGCAGCCGTGAGCTTGGCCCCGGCGAGTTAGGCGAAATCAGTATAGAAAGCCCAGCGGTCTTCCTCGGCTATAAGGGAAAGCCAGAAGCCACGGCCGCTGCAAAGGTC
The DNA here is from genome assembly GCF_001813755.1 of Corynebacterium sp. HMSC074H12. Lineage (NCBI taxonomy): Bacteria > Bacillati > Actinomycetota > Actinomycetes > Mycobacteriales > Corynebacteriaceae > Corynebacterium > Corynebacterium sp. HMSC074H12. The sequence goes on along the minus strand of NZ_KV813892.1, from coordinate 29,677 downwards.
GGTCAGCGGTACTTCTCAGGCGACATGGGATATTTGGACGAGAATGGCTACCTCTTCTTCGAAGGTCGCTTCAAAGAGATGATCAAATCCAATGGTTATTCGGTCTTCCCAGAAGAAGTGGAAAAATACCTCCAAGACCATCCAGCCGTCCACCAGGCTGTGGCGGTGGGTTACCAAGACGACCGCCGAGGAGAATCCGTCAGAGCCTTCATTGTGCTGCGTTCTGAATACAAGGGAGTGACCTCTGAGGAGGAAATCATCTCTTGGGCAAAGGAGAATATGGCGGCCTACAAATACCCAAGGTCGGTGCGATTCATCGACGAGGTTCCCAAGACTGCGACTGGCAAGATGTTGCGGGCTAAGCTGCGCGAATAGATAAGCACAGTAGCGCCAATCCCAGCTACACTGCATGTAATCATGAGCGAGTTTGGCGAGATTCTGAACCACCTAAGCACTGGCACCCGTGTCCCCGACGAGCTGCGCGAGCAATTGCCGGCCGAGGAGCTTGGCGCGCTTCGGGCCGTTGAGGAAACCATGCGCGCCAACCACACGTGGCGGGTGATGTCGACGAAACTGCTCGATGTCTCCCAGATGCTCAACTCGGGCCGCGAATCCACTGACATCCTCCAGGCGATTGTGCGCCACGCGCGCTCCACCATCGGCACGGAGGTGGGCTACCTCAGCCTCAACGATGAGGACACCGGCTTTACCAAGGTACTGGCCACCAGCGGTGTCGTCACTGAGGAATTCCGCACCATCAACATGCCGATGGGCTCCGGAATCCTCGGCATCGTGGCCGCCACTAACCGCCCGGCGTGGACCTATGACCATTCTGTGGATCCCAACGTCACGCACGTGGATTACGTGGACCGTGCGGTAGAAGCCGAAGGAATCCGCGGGATCCTCGGCGCCCCGATCCGCATTTCTGGGCGCACCATCGGCGCGCTTCTCGTGGGGGATCGCCACCCGCGTCACTACACGCACGAGGAAATCGCAGCGCTCGAGGTGCTCGGCTCTATTACCTCCGTGGCGCTGGAGAATGCCCAAGTCATTGAGAGTCAGGGCGAATCCGTCGCGGAGCTTACCCGCTCCCAAATTGCGCTGAGCCGCCACGTGGACGAATTGCAGTGGCTCAACGACGTCAACACGCAGCTGCTCCACGTGCTGATGAACAATCCCAGCTTCGAGGAGCTCGAGCGCGTGCTAGCTAAAAGCCTCGATGCGCCGGTCACGCTGTGGACCGCGGAGGATGCCCCGGACACTCCCCCAACCAGCACGTTCCCCGTGGAGTTTAACGGGCGGGCGCTGGGCACGATTGGTGTGGACAAGGAGCTCAGCGACGCCGAACTGCGCGTCATCAGCCACGCCTCCGCAGCCTTTACAGCGATTGCGCTTTTTGCTGAGGCGCTTGTCGACGCCACCGCGCGCAAAGTCGACGACCTCGTCTACGCCGTAGCACTAGGCAACGCCGGGCGCGAAGAGATCGCCCGCCTGCGCCACCTCACAGGCATCAGCCTGAACTCTTCGGCACAGCTGTATTTCGTAGGCCTGCACTCGGCCAAGAACTTGCCCACCCGCCCGCAGCTGGAGCATCTCCTGCCAGGTAACGCCGCCATTACGCACCACGACCAGCACGTCTGCGTGCTGTACCAACCGGATCGGGATATCGATAAGGCGCTGGCCCCATTGCTGTCTGAATTCCCTGAGTTGACGGTCTCTGCCATCGGCTTCGACGGCCTAAGCTCCGCGCGCAGCGCCCATGATTCCGCCATGGCCTACCTGGATTCAGCACTCGCTTTGGGCTTGCGCGGCCAGCTGGTCACCGAGGACTCCCTGGGCACGGTAGGCCTCATCCTGGGCGCGGACCCGCAGGCGCTGAACGCGCTGTCTACGCGCACCATCGGCCCGCTGGTGCACTACGACGAGGAACACTCCACCGAGTTGACCGCTACCGCGCACCACTACTTGCTCTCCGGGCACAGCATCCCGCAGACCGCCCGGGCGATGTTCATCCACCCCAACACAGTGCGCCAACGCCTCGATCGGATCGCTGAGCTCATGGGTGAGGAGTGGGCCGTGGGCCAGCGCGGCCTCGATGTCTTTGTGGCGTTGCGCGCCCACTCCCTCAGCAGGTAGAAAATTCCCCATCCACATAACGGCCCGGTGTAGTTTTTCCCATACCGTTCCGCCCCTCCTTAACGCCCGGTGGCGTACATTGCGATGCATTAACCCCATCTCATGTCTGGAGGTATCTATGTCTGACACGATTACCATTCGCGGCGCCGTTCTGGAGCGCTCCGGCGACGAGCGCCCCTACGCCGACTCCAAGCCGATCACCGTGAGCGAGCTCGAGCTCAGCGCTCCTGGCGAGGGCGAGATCCTGGTCAAGATCACCGCTGCTGGCCTGTGCCACTCTGACCTTTCCGTGGTCAACAACAACCGCCCCCGTCCGCTGCCGATGCTGCTGGGCCACGAGTCCGCCGGCATCGTCGAAGAGATCGGCCCGGGTGTTACCAACGTCAAGGTCGGCGACCACGTGGTCATGACCTTCCTCCCGCGCTGCGGTGAGTGCGCCGGCTGCAAGACCGACGGCAAGATGCCGTGTGAGGTTGGCTCCAAGACCAACAACGAGGGCACCCTCATCCGCGGCACCCGCCACCTCACCCGCAACGGTGAGACGATCCAGCACCACCTCGGTGTCTCCGGCTTCGCCACCCACGCCGTGGTCTCCGAGCTCTCCGTCGTGCCAGTTGGCTCCGATGTCCCGGCCGATATCGCCGCCATCCTCGGCTGCGCCATCCTCACCGGTGGCGGCGCCGTGCTCAACGAGATCGATCCGAAGCCGGAGGACAGCATCGCCGTCGTCGGCCTCGGTGGCGTTGGCATGGCCGCCATCATTACCGCCGCTGCGCTCGGCGTGAAGGAGATCGTGGGCATCGACATGCAGAAGGACAAGTGCGAGAAGGCCATCGAAATCGGTGCCACCTCCGCAATGACCCCTCAGGAAGCTGAGGAGTCCGGCAAGAAGTTCACCGCTGTCGTGGAGGCCGCCGGCCACCCGAAGGCGCTGGAAACCGCCTACAAGGTCACCGCACCGGGTGGCCTGACCGTCACCGTCGGCCTGCCGGCACCGGGCTCCACCATCACCATCGACCCGCTGGTGATGACTGCCGAGGCACGCCGCGTCCACGGCTGCTATCTGGGCTCCTCCGTCCCGTCGAAGGACATCCCGAAGTACGAGCAGCTGTGGCGCGAGGGCAAGCTCAACGCTGAGGCCCTCATCTCCGACCACATCAAGCTCGAGGCCATCAACACCGCCATGGACCGCCTGTCCGACGGTGTGGCACTGCGCCAGATCATCGAGTTCGACTAACCAAGGTTCGACTAAACCTCAACGAACCTCTCACCTTTCCTCACCAAGCCCCGCGCGCTTCACGCCCGCCGGGCTTGGTCCCTTTTCTTTGAAAGGAGGCCGTCATGGCCGAAACCACCGAAGCCACCGAACCCGAAGACCAGGGCATCGGTCAAGCTTCACCCCACTGGAAGATGGGGCCCTTCGATGTCCGCCTGCCCTTCGTGCACTACCGCATGGAATGGCCGGACTTCGCCCAAGGCTTGTTCATGTGCGTGGTCGACCTGGGCGCTATCCCCCTAATGACTGAGGCCCTCGGCATGCCTTACGAGGCGGCACTGGCCGTCGTTATGCTCAACGGCCTTCTCTACCTCACCCACCACCTCTTGGGTGACCCGGTTGTCCCGGGCTGGATTACCCCGGCGATTCCGTTGCTGACGGTCTATATCCAGACCTTCCCGGAGGGTGAGCAGCGTGTGTGGGCGCTCATCAGCTTCCAGCTCTTGCTAGGCATATTCTCATTAACGCTAGGCATAACGGGATGGGCATCGAAGGTCGTCCGACTCATTCCCTCGGGCTTGCGCTCCGGCATCGTCCTTGGCGCCGGTATCGCTGCCATCGTCTCGGTGTTCCAGGAAGGCGGACGTTTCCACTCCTTCCCCATTACCATCACCATCGCGGTGGCTGTGGCCTTCTTCCTCATGTACTCCCGTGGCTTCCAAGCCCTACGACAGAAGGCCGCCGGTTGGCGCTTCCTGGCTTCGCTAGGCATCCTGCCTGCTATCTTCGTCGCGGTCTTCGTCGCACCACTAGCTGGCGAGGCTCCCTGGCCGGACGTGGAGTGGGGTTTCTCCAAACCAGATTTCATGACCCTGTGGTCTGAGTACACCGTCTTCGGGATCGGTCTTCCGCCGGCACATATGTTCCTCACCGCCATCCCCACGGTGCTGGCTGCCTACATCGTCGTCTTCGGTGACGTCTTGCAGGCCAACGCAGTGCTTAAGGAAGCCGATCACGTCCGCACGGACGAGGCCGTAGTGTACAGCCCGTCGCGCGCACACCTGCTCTTCGGTGGCCGCAACATGCTGATGTCCATCATCGGCCCAGACGTCGCTATGTGTGGCCCGCTGTGGGCGGCGATGCACGTGGTCATCGTCGAGCGCTACAAGCAGGGCAAGCGCGCCATGCGTACCATCTTTGGCGGCGCGGGCTCCTTCCGTTGGGGTACCAACGTGGGTCTCCTGCTGCTGCCGATTACTTCTTTCGTCGAGCCCATCCTGCCGGTGGGTCTGGCGCTGACTCTCATCATCCAGGGCTTCGTGTCGGTGCGCGTGGGCATCATGGAGTCCAAGAACCAGAAGGATCTTGGCATCGCAGGTGTCACCGCCGGCGTGCTGGCCACCCAGGGTGCCGCGTGGGGCTTCGCCGCCGGCATCATCATGGTGCTCGTCGTCTATGGCAAGGACATGTTCAAGGACGAGCGCGACGGCACCATCCGCAACTTCGATGAAATCGATCCGGAGGAAGGATTCGCCGACGCCCAGGCCGACTTCACCGAGCTGGCCGAGCTCAACGATCTGGATGCTGACGGCCGCCCGATCGATCCGAACGCCCCGAAGCCGAAGGACACCAGAAGCTAGACACCCAGAAACTAAACAGCGCGACACAGTGCCTGTGAACAGGCCTGAGTGCAAGACAGTGCGCGGGCCCCGAACACGGCGCCCGCACTGCTTAGCCTCTCCTCTTTAGATGGTCCCTTTACTCTGGTCTCTTAGCAGAGTGAAGGGACCATCTTTCTCTGGTTTTCAGTACACAGATGGTCCCTCATCCCAGATGAGGGACCAAAGTAAAGGGACCAAACGAATAAGACCATCTGCGCAGTGGAGCCCGTGTGGCCTCACCGGTACGACGCCACGCGGTTAGCTAAACGCCGCCTCCCCCGTCAGCACCCGCCCCAGAATCAGCGTGTGGATTTCATCGGTTCCCTCATAGGTGCGCACTGATTCTAGGTTGGCGGCGTGGCGCAGCGGCGAGTAGTCCGCGGTGATGCCGTTGCCGCCCAGGATGGTGCGGGCTTGGCGGCAAATGTCGATGGCGGTGCGGCAGTTGGCCAGCTTGCCCACCGAAATCTGGTAGGGCTCCAGCGTGCCCGCATCCTTGGCACGACCCAGGTTCAGCGCCAGCAGCTGCCCCTTGTTAAGCTCCACCGCCATATCCACCAGCTTCTGCTGGGTGAGCTGGAAGGACGCCAGCGAGCGGTCGAACTGCTTGCGCTCCTTCGCGTAGGCCAGCGCCGCCTCCAAAGAATCACGGGCCGCGCCCAAAGCGCCGAAGCTAATGCCGAAGCGAGCCTCGTTCAAACACATAAACGGCCCCTTGAGTCCCGGATGCTTGGGCAGCAGAGCGTCAGCGGGCAAAGTAACGCCTTCCAGTTCAATATCGCACTGAATGGACGCCCGCATGGACAGCTTGCGGGTAATTGGGGTCGCACTAAAGCCTGGCGTGGACGTCGGCACGATGAACCCGCGCACGCCCGCCTCCACCCCGGCAGCCGCCGCGTCCTCCTCAGAAACCTTGGCCCAGATGATCGCCACCCCGGCCACGCTCGCCAGACCGATCCAGCGCTTCGCACCGTCCAGGACCCATTCACCGGAGCGGTAGCGCGCTACCGTCGCCATGCTTGCCGGGTCCGAGCCCGCGGTCGGCTCCGTCAACCCGAAGCAGCCAATGACCTCACCGGCGGCCATCTTGGGCAGCCACTGTTGCTTTTGTTCCTCCGAGCCGTGCTTATATATCGCCGACATCGCCAGCGAACCCTGTACTGATACCACCGTGCGGATACCGGAATCCCCTGCTTCCAGCTCCTGCATGGCTAGACCATATTCCACCGCTGAACGTCCAGCGCAGCCATAGCCTTCCAGATGCATCCCGAACAGTCCGGCCTCCGCGAGCACCGGGAAGATGGACTCCGGCAGCACCGCGTCCTCGTACCACTGCGCCACGTGCGGGCGGATGTGCTCATCCACCAGTGCGGCGACGCGGTCACGGGTAGCTTTTTCTTCTTCGCTCAGCAGAGCATCGATTCTCAGAAGATCTGTCATCGCATTCTCCTCACAATTCGAGTGACGAACCACAATTCGTATGTATAGTAATACGCATCACTCTACCCGCTCACCCCAGGAGGAACAATGCGCGCGCCCGCCAACGCCATCCCGATAGCCCTCGCCTTGCGGTGGTCCGACCAGGACGCGAATGCTCACGTCAACAACGCCACGATGGCCACGCTTTTAGAAGAAGCGCGCGTGCGCGCGGCCGCCGATCTGACCGGCCCTGTTGCCACCGATTCCTACGCTCACGTGGTGCGATCCCTCGAAGTCCAGTATGACGCCGAGCTCACCTACACCGATTCCATCCAGGCTCGCGTGTGGATCTCCCGCATCGGAAACACCTCCTATCAAGTTGCCCACGAACTCGTCCAGGACGGCACCCCGTGCGTGTTTGCCACGGCGACGTTGGTGCTTATCGATGCCTCTGAGCGCCGCCCGATCGCCCTGCCCGATGACCTCCGAGGGCGACTGCGCGACCACTTTTCCGAATAGCCATTCACTTTTCATTCATCCGCCTCCCATTACGCCCTTGCACCACAAAGGAGCACAATCCTCATGATTTCCACTCGCGTTACCGAGATGCTCGGCATTAAGCACCCCATCATCCAAGGCGGCATGCAGTGGGTCGGCCGCGCCGAGCTTGCCGCCGCCGTGTCCAATGCCGGCGGACTCGGCGTCGTCACCGCGCTCACCCAGCCCACCCCGGAGGATCTGCGCCACGAGATTCGCCGTACCCGCGAGCTCACCGACAAGCCCTTCGGCGTCAACCTCACCATGCTGCCGGCGATTACCCCACCGCCCTATGCGGAGTACCGCGACGTCATCATTGAGGAAGGCGTGAAGATTGCAGAGACCGCCGGCAATAACCCCAAGGACCATATGCCCGCCTTCAAAAACGCAGGCATCACTGTCATCCACAAGTGCACCTCCGTACGGCACGCGCTCAGCGCCCAGAAGGTCGGCGTGGACATCGTCAGCATCGACGGCTTCGAATGCGCCGGCCACCCCGGTGAAGATGACATCCCGGGTCTCGTCCTCATCCCCGCCGCCGCAGACCAACTCGACATTCCCATCGTGGCCTCAGGCGGCTTCGCGGATGGCCGCGGGCTAGCCGCCGCCCTGGCGCTAGGTGCCGAGGGCATCAACATGGGAACCCGCTTCGTGGCTTCCGCCGAGGCCCCGGTGCACGAGAACGTCAAACAAGCCATTGTGGAGCGCAGCGAGCTGGATACCCAGCTCATCCTTCGCGAGCTGCGCAATTCCACTCGCGTGGCCAAGAACGCTGTAAGCGATGAGGTGGCCGAGCGCCTCGCCCAAGGCGCTGAGTTTGGGGATATCCGCCACCTCGTTGCCGGCAAGCGCGGCCGTGCAGTCTACGAAACCGGTGATTTGGATGCAGGCGTGTGGACCTGCGGAACGTCGCAGGGTCTAATCCACGATGTGGCACCCTGTTCCGAAATCGTCTCCCGCATCTCCGCTGAGGCCGAGCGCATCATTTCCTCCCTCACCGAGCTTGTTAAGGACTAAGCCATGACCGATGCCATCCTCACCCGCCGCGAAGGCTCCGTCCTCGTCGCGCGCATCAATAACTCCGCGCGCCGCAACGCCATTGCCAAGAACCATTGCCTGGCTCTCTCTGCCGCGCTTGCCGACGCCTCCTCCGACCCCGTCATCCGCGCCCTCATCATCACCGGCGATGAGACCGCCTTCTGTGCCGGAGCGGATCTCGTCGCCGCCGCGCAAGAGGCAGCCGCCGCGCAAGCTGCGGGCGAGACTCCCAACCCGGCCGAGTCCACCATGCTTCCCCAGCTCAACGCACTGGTGACTGAGATTCAGGCCGCCGAAATTCCCGTCATCGCCGCAGTCGAAGGTGCGGCCGCTGGCGCGGGTGCTTCGCTGGCTTTTGCCTGCGATCTCATCGTGGCCGGCGAAGAGTCCTACTTCACGCTGCCCTTCGGCAAGATTGGACTTATCCCTGATGGCGGGGTGAGCCTCACTGCGCTGGCCTCCGTGGGGCGCCACCGCGCGCTCGCCTTGGCACTGCTACAAGACAAGCTCGGCGTTGCCGAGGCCGAGGCTGCAGGTCTCGTAGCCACACGCGCGCCCCAGGGCCACGCACTGGCCACTGCACTGGAGGTAGCACAGCGCCTGCACATCGCACCGCGCGATGCCCTGGCCAAAGCCAAAGCGGCCATCAACCGCACCGCCCTTGGCCAGCTCGATGAACAGCTCACCTGGGAAGAGCCGACGCAGTACACGCAGATGGCCTCAGCTGGCCACAAGGAGGGCGTCACGGCCTTTCTCGAGAAGCGCCCCGCGCGCTTTGATTAGCAAAAATCGACTAGCAGAAAACTGCCAGGCGGAGTTCATGGCGATGCCAGCACTGGCCGCCATACTCTGTGTTGTGCGTTTGAGAGAGCGCATGCGAGAGAGAGAACCCCTCATCCTCCGGAGGGCGGCCAGTGGCCGATAATCGGAGGAACTTGATAGAGACGCTGCTGGGCCCTTCCCCGAGGAATCGTGGGAGGGGCCCAGCGGTGTTTTTCACCTAGCCTGGTTCACATGGATTCTTCTTCTCCACTGGATCTCCACGCCTGCGCTAGCGCCCGCGCTGCCGAACTCCCCGGCGCTATGTTGACGCACCCTTTCGGCTCTGACTGGGACGTGTTCAAGGTACGCGGCAAGGTCTTCCTCCTTCTCACCGCGGCAACTGGCCGCCCGCAGGCCATCCTCAAAGCTGAGCCCCTGGACGCCGAAGCACTGCGCAGCGAGCACGCCTTCATCACACCCGGCTACCACATGAACAAGCGACACTGGGTTTCTGTTCACCCAGATCCCCGCCTCACCCCGCAGCTACTCAACGAACTTGTGACGGACTCCTACCGCCTTGTGGTGGAAAAGCTCCCCCGCTCACAACGCCCCATTAATCCGTCCGATTTTGGCTCTCCATAACCCCGATTATTAACCCCGGGGGCAACTCCCCGCACAGATTCCATTGCGTCTTGGTGGCGATAACCAGCGGAATTCAACCAGCACAGCAAACTCACAGCTCTCCTCTGCCTTTTAGGCGAGTCTAAGCTTCACATTGTCTGCCGATCAGTTGCATACTGTATGTCGTGCGTTGGAGAGAACGCACACAGAGAGAGATAGAGAGACTTCAGCGCCCTGTGGCCCTCAGTGTGAGCGGCCCGGGCGCTGAAGTTCTTATTACAGGAAACCACGCCGGTTTAACCCAAGACAAAAGCCCCTGCCTCAACGAGGCAGGGGCAAAAAGAACCTAGAAGCTACTTAGCCTTAGAAAGGCAGCTTGATGTTGAGGTTCAGGGCCTTCGCGATAGCCGGGAAGGCAGCAGCAACGGCAGCGAGAACGCCGGCAACGATGCCGAAGATAGCCAGCGGAGTCGGCTTGCCGTCCTTGGAGGACAGTACACCCTCAGCGGAGCTCTTCTTGTCGCCTGGTTCCGCGGTCTTGGAAGTAGACGGCTCTGCAGTCTTAGTCGTGGTGGCGGAGGTAGAGGACTTCTCGGAATTGTCAGCAGGCTTGGAGGACGAGGTCTCGCTCGAGCTCGTGGGAGATTCCTTCGGCTCGGAGGTCTTAGAGGTCTCGCTTCCCGCCGGGTCAGTGGCCTTGGTAGTGGTGGTCGTGTCCGACGCGGAAGCCTCGGCGCTCGTCGTCTCAGAGGTGGAGGTCTCGGACTCAGAACCCTTTTCCGCATCCTTTTGACGATCGACGATGGCCTTTGCTTCCAAGTAGGTCAGAGTCTTCTTGCCGTCTGCGGACTTGTAACCGCCCTTACCTTCTTCGGCGGTCGTGTCCTTGAAGTAGGTGACGCCATCAACCACAATGGTCGCCGGCAGCCCAATACCTTCGGTGCTGTCTGCTGCGTCCGGAATCTGGGCGATTGCAACGGTGGTGCCGCCGAGGAGGAGGGTACCGGACAGGGCTACTGCAGCAAGGGAACGGGAAATCTTCATGGATTCTCCTTAGGAGTCATACAAAATGTAGGGAGCCAAAGATTGACTGCACGTTAACAATAGTCACATTTGCGTCTCGTGTCACCAGTTTTTAAACTCACCCCCGCGGACGGGCAAAGAATACAGCCGCCTCTTGCATTCCGAACCCGATAAAAGTCCTTTTCATCTGCTATTTACCGCCGCTTCCGCTGGATGGATCAAACTCTTTCGACTAGCGGCATAAATTTCCTTTATATTACCCCCGCCTAACACCAATAAGGTGGCTAAAAGTGTGTTCTTGGAACTCGGTTGCAGATTCCCTCCCCGAACTTTTACGCTTGATTACGTGACAGATATTGATCCAATCGCTGAGACCATCGCGGAGTACCGCCGCTTCGAACGCGCCCGGGCTAGGTTCGACACAGAAGCGCGCCGCGAGTACGGAATCACCGGTTCCCATCTTTCGCTTCTGCGGCTCATCGATAAGAAGGGCCCCATCCCGATCCTTCAGCTGCGCAAGGAACTGGGATGGCAGCCCGCCACCATCGGGCAGGCTGTCAAGCGCTTAGTGCGTGATGATCTCATTGCGCTCAACGACGATCCGGAGGACCTGCGCCGCCGATTGTGCGACATCACCGAAGAAGGCCGTCGCTTCCTGCTCCATGTCCCGCTTACCGGCCCAGTGCGCTTACGCACCTACGAGTTCAGCGAGGAAGAGCTCACCGCGATGAAGCGCGGATTCGAGGTCGCACTACAGGCCTTTGGCTACGAGCCGTGGAGCGATAACGACTAAGACCGATAGCAACTAGCGCGTCTTGCGCGGCGGCGCGCTGGGCGCCTAGCCTTCCCCGCACCCGGATTCCACGAGGCGCTGCGCCACGTGCGTCAGCACGTCTAGGCCGGCCACGCAGTCCTCCGCCGTAGTGAACTCCTTTTCGTTGTGCGAGATGCCGTCGACGGACGGGATGAAGAGCATGACCGTCGGCACCACCTCCTTGAGGTTGGTCGAGTCATGGCCGGCCACCGTATAGATCTCCTGGTGCGAGTAGCCCAGTTCCTCTACTACCTCGCGGGCCAGCGCGACGCCGGCCGCCGGGTAGGGGTTGAGAGCCCACTCATGCGTCGGGGATAGCTCGACTGAGGTGCGGGACTCCTCTTCCGCCGCAGCGATGATCTCCTGCAGGCGTGCTTGGGCCTTGTCCAGCACCTCCGTGGAGGGCGAGCGCACATCGACGTTGAAGCGCACCTCGCGCGCGATGGTTACCGGCGAGTTCGGTTCCAGCGTCAGCTGCGAGACCGAGGCCTGCAGCTGGCCTGCTGCGAATTCGTGGGTCAGGCGCTCCACGGAAGAGATAATAAGGGAGGCGCCGAAGAGCGCATCCTTCCTATCGGCCATCAGAGTAGAGCCGGTATGGCCCTGTTCACCGGAGACCACCGCCTGGAATTTCTTCGCGCCCCACGTGGCGGTGACCAAACCAATCGTGTTGCCTGCAGCTTCAAGCTCCTTACCTTGCTCGACGTGGATCTCCGCATAGGCCGCGAGCTTCGGAGCTTCACCGCGCGGGGCCCAGCCGGCCTCTTCTTGAGCCTCCGCGACGGTGACGCCGCTGAGATCGGTGGCGGAGTAGGCGTCGTCAAGCGCCAACGTTCCCACAAACACGGAGCTGCCCATCATGGAAGGCGCAAAGCGCGAGCCCTCCTCGTTGAACCAATTGATGACCGCCAGGTTATAGCGCGCCTTGGCACCCGATTGCGCCACGCGCCCGGCGGCATGAGCTGCTGCCAGCACGCCATAAGCACCGTCGAAACGGCCGGCCAAGGGCTGCGAATCCAGGTGCGAGCCCAGGCCCACGTACTCGGCGCCGGGGGCGAGCTCGAAGAGACCGTACTGGTTGCCAATCTCGTCGTAGATGACGCGCGCCCCGAGGGATTCCAGGACCTCGTGGAACCAGGCGCGGTTGAGGTTATCGCCGGCACTCGCCGCTTGGCGTTCCACGCCACCCCCCGGAGTGGCGCCGTTGGCGGACATGGCCTGGAAATCGGCCAGGAATTGTTCGTTAGTGGTTGCTCGCATTTCTACTCCTTAAAAACTTCCGTAGCGCAGCTCGCCGCCCACGATGGTGGCGGCCACGTCGATGGTGGATAGATCGTCAGTATTCAGCGGGTCCTGGGAAAGCAGCACGAAATCCGCCAGCTGCCCCGGCATCACCTGCCCCTTGCGCCCGGCCCAGCCCGTCGCCGCGGCCGAACCTGCGGTGTAGGCATAGAGAGCCTCGGCTGGGGTCAAACGGTCCTCCGCCCCATAGTCCCGGCCCGAGGCGGTGCGCCGCTCCACGAAGGCCTGCATGACCTCCAGGGGCACCCCGGGTGCCACGGGCTGATCGGAACTGCCGGGGAGGATGAGGGAGGCGTCGAGAAGCCGCTTGCCTGGGTAGCTCCACGCGGTGCGCTCCGGGCCGAGGGCATCCGCCATCGCGTCGCCGAAAGCCCGGATGAACAGCGGCTGCGGAACCACCACGATGGGCTTGCCGCGCAGGCGCTCAATTTGGTCGGGGCGCACCACGCCGCCGTGTTCGATGCGGTGTGGCATGGCGGGCACGCCATGCTTGTCGACGGCCTCCTCCAGCGTCTCTATCGCAAAATCCACCGCCGCATCGCCGATGGCGTGGATGGCCAAGGACCAACCGGAATTCGCCGCCTGCAGCGCACGGGTGCGCATCTGTTCCGGATCACCCTGGAAGTATCCGTGATGGGAGCAGCAGGCGTAATTCTCTGTCAGTGCGGCGGTGGTACCTAGTAGGGAGCCATCGCTGAAGATCTTGACGGGGCCGATCTGCAGCCACTCATCGCCGAAGCCGGTGCGCAGGCCACCATCCAGGCCCCAGCCGGGGCCGTCGGAGGCGTGTCCGGAGATCTCGTGGAGCACGTCCATGGTCACCATCACCTGCATGCGGGTGTGCAGGGTGGCGTTTTGATAGGCGGCTATCTCGCGCGGGCTGTGCCCGATCCAGCCGCCGGCCACCCCGGCGTCCGTGACGGAAGTCAGACCGCGCTCCAGGTAACGGCGTGTGGCCAGCTCAAGAGCGCGGGCGATCTCCTCCCCGGATTCCGGCAGGGTTACCTCCTGGATAGCGCGCATGGCGTTTTCATCGAGCAGCCCGGTGCAGTGCCCGTCGGCATCGCGAAGGAACTCGCCGCCTTCCACCTCCGGCGGGTTGGTGGGATCGACGCCCGCCGCGCGCAGGGCCGCGGTGTTGACCGTGTAGGCGTGGCCCGAGTTGTGCTTGATCAGCAGCGGAGCACCGCCGGTCGCGCGGTCAAGCTGCGCAATCTCCACCGGCGCATCCAGCCCGGAGGGGCGGAACCCTGCGGCCACTACCCAGCCGTCAGGGTTGGGCTCGGCCTCGTGCAATGCAGAGTAGACATCCTCTGGCGTTGTGGCCTGGGATAGATCCACCTCCAGCAGCGTTTGGCCAAACCACACGGTGTGGGAATGCGCGTCATTAAAGCCCGGGGTGAGCGTGCGGCCACCGGCATCCCATGCCTCATCAGCAGGCAGGGCTCGGGCAGCCTCCCCTACTGCCAGGATGCGGCCGTTGGCAAAGGCCACCGCATCCGTGACCGGCCGCGCAGGGTCTTGGGTCAGGATATGGGCGTTGTCGATGCGCGTGATCATGCGTCCTCCTGCTTCTCTGACGAACTGCACGGGGACCGTGCTGTGCTTGTCACCACATGCTAGCCAGATCGGTGAGCCACCTCGCTACATGCAGGGCAATCCACCACCGCTAGGCGTGTAGCGTTGTGCATATGCACGAAAAACGCTGGCGCGACATCGTCGCGGAGGTCCACGGCACCATCCCCCGGCTGGTGGAGGACTTCCTCGCCGCCTTTTCTCGTTCCGGCCGCTACGGTGACTCCCTAGTGAGCGAGGATGAGCTGCGTCTGACCGCCTTCGAGGTCTTCGCGCGCATCACTGACGTGCTGGTCGGCGCGATGGATGAGGAGGATCTTCGCGCCCATGCGCAAAGCCTGGGCCGCCGGCGCGCGCACCAGGGGGTGGAGTTGGCCACGCTCATCGACGCCATCCAGCTCGACTTCACGGTCCTCTGGGAACACCTCCGCCGTGCCGCCGGCGCCGACCAAGAGATCCTCATCGACCATGTGGCACAGGTGCATTCGGTTGTGACGATGTACAACCTCGTGGTCCGCGATGCTTACCGTTTGGAGGAGGCGCGCGGGCAGCACAACGTGCACCACGCTCACGCCCGGCACCTGGAACGACTCTTCGCTGCCGAGTCCCTGGGCACGCTCGGCATCGCGGAGATCGCCCGCGCGCTCACCGTGGATGAGGACACCCACTTCGACGTCGTGGTGGCCCACCCCACCGCGGCGGTGGAATTGCGCACGCTTCTCGACGCCCCCATCTCCTCCGGCGAAGCCTTTGGCCATGGCGTGCGCGGGATGTTCGTCGCCTTCTGGCCTAGAGACCAAAGGCCCAGCGAACAGACCGCAAAGGACACCGGCGCAGGGCTGACGACGAACTCGGGCATACTTTTCCGCGACGTCATCGGCTTAGCCGGAGTTCGCGCGGCGGCGCAGCAAGCGCCGCGCATCTTCGACTCCACCGGCCCACTGAGCCAGCTGACAGAGGCACCCGATGCACTCTGGGCCGTCGCCGGCGACGCCATCGCAGACTTTCCGGCCAGCGGCATGACAGAGCTGACGCAGACAATGGCCGAGCTACGCCTTAACAACGCGCCGCTGTACCTGACCATCACCACCTACCTGGACTGCGGGTCCATCAAGGACTCCGCCGAAGCTCTGCACTGCCACCGCAACACCGTACTCAACCGCTTGCGACACGTTACTGAGCTCACCGGCCTTGATATCACCCGGCCCAAGGACGCGGCCCGAGTGCTGCTCGCACTGCACCGCGCGACACCTTAAGTCCTGTGCAACCGCACACTTCTGCCGCCCAGTCGATGGGGTGATGCATATAAATGCTGCCAGAACATCCCCCTTCAGGTGACCTACACCTATCGTTTCCAGGAAAGGTAACGCACTTCACACAAGGAGCACCTGGATATGACTACCAATCCACCCCCGGCTGCCCCGGTCCAATCTGACCCCGAGCAAATCAAGGTCGAGTCAAAAGATGTCTTCCGTATCGCCAGTTCCGCGTTCGTTGGCACAGCCCTCGAATGGTATGATTTCTTCCTCTTCGGCACCGCGGCCGCGCTCGTCTTCAACGATCTCTTCTTCTCGGGAATGTCAGGCACCGGCGCCACCCTAGCCTCCTTCGCCACCTTCGGCGTGGGCTTCCTTGCCCGCCCTCTCGGTGCAGTCATTTTCGGCCAGATTGGCGATAAGATGGGCCGCCGACCAGCACTCATCATCTCCATCGTTGTCATCGGTGTGGCCACCGGAATCATCGGCCTTCTGCCCACCTTTAACAGCATTGGCATCTGGGCACCCATCGCTCTCGTCATCTTGCGCCTGCTTCAAGGAATCGCCGTCGGCGGCGAATGGGGCGGTGCAACGACCATGGCTATCGAACACGCACCGGCTGAAAAGCGCGGCCGCTACGCGGCCTTCGTGCAGATCGGCTCCCCCGCCGGCACACTGCTCTCCTCCGGCGCCTTCGCGCTTGTGCTCATGCTTGATGATGACGCGGTGAGCTCCTGGGGCTGGCGTGTTCCCTTCCTCATCGCTTTCCCCTTCCTTGGAGTAGCACTGTGGATTCGCACAAAGGCTGAAGAATCTCCTGTCTACAAAGCCCTCGAAGAGGAAGCTGAGGCCGACGAGGCTGCGCACCAAGGCTCACTGAAGGAACTTTTCACGCAGCACTTCCCACAACTGTGCCTTGCTTCCGCGGCCGCCCTCCTCGGCATCGGCGGCTTCTTCGTCATGAGCACCTATGTCCTCTCCTACGCCACAACCACGCTGGACTTCGAACGCCAGACCGTCGTGAACGCCACCCTCCTCGGCGCTGTGTGCCAAATCTTCATCAACATCATCTTCGGACGCATCGGTGAAAAGATTGGCCCGGGTCGTGTTATCGGATACGGCGCGCTTGCCACCGCTATCATGGCGTGGCCGCTGTGGGCGATGATCGATACCGGCAATGCCGTTCTCCTCACGCTTGCGG
This sequence comes from Corynebacterium sp. HMSC074H12, assembly GCF_001813755.1. Taxonomy (NCBI): domain Bacteria; kingdom Bacillati; phylum Actinomycetota; class Actinomycetes; order Mycobacteriales; family Corynebacteriaceae; genus Corynebacterium; species Corynebacterium sp. HMSC074H12. Next base: position 13,116 of record NZ_KV813892.1, on the reverse strand, counting down.
TCTGCATTGGGCTGTCCCTGGTCACCATCACCTATTCCGTGTCAGGCGTCCTGCTCTCAGAGGTCTTCCCCGCCAACGTCCGCTATTCCGGCGTGGCCATCTCCGCCAATATCGCGTCAGCAGTATCGGGGCTGCTCCCCTTCCTTGCCACCGCGTTGAACGCTTCCAACGAGACCCCCAGTTCCACACCGGGAATCATCATCCTGGCCGCGACCGCCCTCATCACAGCCTTCGGCGGCTTCGCTGGCGAGAAACACCGCCGAGAAGACGACGTCGCCATCGTCGACTAATGCACAACCGCTCATAAGAAAAATAGGTTGGGACGCGGCACCTCGACCCACTAGGCTCAGGTGCCGTGTCTCAAGAACTCTCCTCCTCCACCCTGAACGCGCGCGCCCGGCGCATCGTCGCCTGGGTTGCCGCACTGAACCTCCTCGGATTCTTCGGCGAGTTCATCATCGCCGCCTTCATCGGCTCGGCCGCACTGTTTGCTGACGCCGCCGACTTCCTCGAGGATTTTCTCATCAATGCGCTCGTCCTGCTCGCGCTGCGCTGGTCGGCGGAGGGGCGTCGCAAAGCAAGCTATGGCCTAGCCGGGCTGATCCTGATTCCGGCGTTGGCGTCCTATGGCATGGCAATATGGAAGATCATCACCGGCGCCGTACCTGAGCCACTTACGTTGTCAGGCACGGCCGTGGCAGCGATGCTCATCAACCTGCTCTGCGCGGTGTTGCTCGTGCAGCTACGCCACGGCAGCGCGCTCACGCGCGGCGCATGGCTGGCGGCACGCAATGATGTCGCCGCCAATATCCTCATTCTCGGCACCGGCCTACTCATGCTGGTGTGGGCAAGCCCGTGGCCGGACATCGTGGTAGGCCTCATCATCGGCACCATTAACCTGCGCGCAGCGGCTGAGGTGTTCGAGCAAGCGCGCGCCGAAGATCCGGAAATTGAAGAAGATTAACGCGTCATCCTTAAGAATTTTTTAAGTAACCCGCGGGCCTGCGCGCAATCCCGCGCGCACCCCTGGGGCTAAAAATGGCCTGGCAATAAGCGCTGCGCGCAACTTTTTCCTACCCCATATGGGGTCATTCTTTAGTTTGTGACCGAACGGTCAAAGAGACGTTTTCCCAGAATACGGTCTAGTTGGACAAAACCAAGGTCGGCGCAAATTTCTTAGCCAATTGTTCACCTTCGCGTCACCCTATCGAAATATACTTCGCTATCCAAAAATATAAACAATCCTTAGGGTGCGCGATCCTGAAAGTCACCTTATCGTTGCTTCACGTCACGCACTGAGCGCTACAGCGCATACGCAGCGCCACCACAGTGCGTCACCACATTGCCCCAAACTTTTTCATCCAGGAGAACAACCATGACCAAGCGTCGTCGTACCGCCGGCCTCATCGCCGGCCTCGCGATTGCAGGCACCGCCCTCATCGCACCGGCTGCATCCGCAGCAACCCACACCGAGTCCTACCCGGAGACCCCGGCCGTTAACGCCAAGCTCCCCATCGTCCACACCAGCCACGGCTCCGACCACATGAAGGCCAACGTGCTCAACCCGCGCCCGGTGTGCAACCCGTGGGAGGACCACCGCACCGTGGTCTACAAGGTGACCGATAACTTCATGCCGGCAGGCACCATCTCCACCACCAACCAGACCAAGAAGGACATCCCGCTGCAGCAGGACCTGTCCAAGTCCCAGTCCATCACCCTGTCCGTCAACGGTGACCGCACCGAGACCACCTCCATGAACGCGGGCGGCAAGGGCTCCGGCAAGAACTCCGAGGGTTCCTTCGGCATCTCCCACCAGATCGCCACCAAGCTCGGCGCCTCCGCGTCCTACTCCCTGTCTTGGGAAGCCGGCCAGTCCATCGGCCCGTACGATGTTCCGCCGAACCACACCGGTGAGGCCACCTACGGCTTCCGCGTTCTGAACATGACCGGTACCCAGCAGTACTGCAAGCCGAACGGCACCTGGTCCACCCCGACCTTCTGGTCCGCAATGCAGCCGATGAAGAACGAGGTTCGCGTCAAGCTCTACGACGACATCGCTGATTCCTACGCTCCGAACAAGGACGCTCAGAACACCACCGACGTCAACGACCCGAAGGTTGTTGAGGAGGAGAAGTCCCCGGAGGCTGACGCTGAGGTCATCAAGGACAACGAGGTTGCTCCGGAGGAGAAGGTTGTCTCCGAGGCCGAAGGCAAGAAGGAAGAGGAAGCCGACAAGAAGGTCCAGGAGGACGTCGAGAACGGCAAGACCGATGAGGCTAAGCAGAAGCTGGACCTGAAGCCGGTTCTGACCACCTCTGGCGCTAAGCACGCAGGTTTCGCAGGCACCGTTGCTCTCCGCCTGGAGAACGTCGGCACCGAGCGCTACTACGGCAACTACCCGGCAGTTCAGTACCGCGTTGACGTCAAGACCGCTGAGGGCCCGAAGGGTGTTGACCGCCTGATCACCCCGCGTTCCTCCAATGGTGCGCACATCCGCGACCTTGGCTTCGACGAGAAGACCTCCACCCGCTCCTTCGAGGTCACCCTGGCCAACCCGATTAACGCTGGCGAGTCCGCTCGCGTTGCCAACCTGGACTTCGGCGACGGCAACACCAAGGAAGGCCGCCTGAAGAACTACATCGAGGTCACCCAGATTTCCCGCCTCGACGGTGACAAGTCCACCCACAACGACCAGAACGTTGATTCCCGCGAGATCACCGTCAAGGACACCGGCAAGAAGGCTGAGGGCCTGTTCTAAATAACAGCCCCCTCCTCTACATAACGAGTGTGCAGCACGCCGGCGCTTAGTCCGGCTGCGAGAGAGTGCGTAAACCCCCGACCGCCCCCATGCGGTCGGGGGTTTACGTTTCTCCGGTTTGGAGCGCCCAGCCCCACTAGCGCTGTTATGTACTAATGCACTAATGCAGGCGATGCAACGTTCGTTGGATATTCTGAGATAATGCTTTCCTCTCGCACCGCACTCGCGGGCCTTCTTTCGGTGGGGCTGATTCTTTCTCCTCCCCACACTCATCTCGCACATGCGCAGTCTTCAGTTGAATCCGCGCACTCAGCAGACTCGCTGAGCAGCGAGGTCACCAACATTGATCAGCACTCCTCTGCCCTCGATCCCATCGCGCTGGGTCCGTTGGCACCCGTGCTCTTCGCGGAGAACATCTTTGCCGTATGGGGACCACTACTCCAGCTGTTAAAGATTCCCGTCGTAGCGCCGGAAGCCACGCGCCCACCAGCAACCGCCGCGCCGGCACAGCTGCGCGAGCTGCAGCACATCCAGGACAACGTGTGGCAGTTCAAGGCCTACTCACCATCCATGGACCGCGTCATCACCAACGACATCATTCTCCCGCCGGGTGGATTGGAGAATACTCAGCCCCGCCCGACCTATTATTTGCTCGGTGGCGCAGGAGGAGGTGAGGACGCACTGTGGTGGGACGGCGGAGGAGCCTCCGAGTTCTTCCAGGACAAGCAGGTCAATGTTGTCTCGCCGCGCGGTGCTTATGGCTCAATGATGTCCGATTGGGCCCAGCCGCATGACACGCACGGAAAGTATAAGTGGGCCACCTACCTGACCAAGGAGCTCCCGCAGCTTATCGACGCCGAGTTTCACGGCAACGGTACCGACGGCATCGCGGGCGTGAGCAACTCTGGCGGCCCAGCACTCGAACTTGCCACCTATGATCCGCGGTTCAAGGTGGCCGGTTCCATCTCCGGTTGCCCCTCGACCACGGGCGTTGTCGCGCAAGGCTTCGCGTGGGTCAGCGCGGCGTTCTACGGCACGGACCCGGCGCGCTCCTTTGGTGCACCGTGGGATCCGGCGTGGGCTCGGCATTCGCCGGTTCTCAACCTCGATAAGCAGCACGGCAGGAAGACGTTTGTCATCGTCTCACGCGGTGGCCCGGCGGACTTTGATGTCGACATTGAGGACTCACCGCTGCCTGCACTAGGCCTCAACGAGCGGTTGGATTATTGGTGCAGTTCCTACTACGCCAAGCAAGCCACCGCAGCTGGCGTGGACCTCGATTACTACGAGCTTCCGGAGGGGCGCCACACGTGGGGGCTGTTCCGACGTGAGCTGGCCATCAGTTGGGCCACGGTGGGCCCGGCCCTCGGGGTGTAGCCCCTAGATCACCGCACGTTGCATTAGTAAAATCAGCATCCATGAATGTCATGGATACGTGGGAACCCACACTTACGACAGGACCCCTTCTCGGCATCGCCGCGGCTGCAATTGCGGTCATCTTGGTCCTTGTCATCTACTTCAAGGTGCACGCCTTCGTCACCCTCGTCACGGTCTCCGCGCTGACTGCGTTGGCCGCCGGCATCCCACTGGATGGCGTGGTGCCCACCATGACGAGCGGCTTCGGATCGACGTTGGGTTCCGTGGCCTTGCTGGTGGGCCTGGGCGCCATGATCGGGCGGTTGGCGGAGACCTCCGGCGGTGCCAAGACGCTTGCCGACGCCCTCGTGAAACTCTTCGGCGAGGACAAAGCGCCCCTGGCTCTGGGCGTGGCCTCCCTCATCATGGGTTTTCCCATCTTCTTCGACGCGGGTCTCATGGTGATGCTGCCGGTCATCTTCGCCGTCGCCCGGCGCCTCGATGGCCCAGTGTTGGCCTACGGCATCCCCGCCGCCGGCGCCTTTTCCGTCATGCACGTCTTCGTCCCACCGCACCCGGGACCTGTCGCGGCTGGTGAGTTCTTCGGCGCGAACATCGGCCTCATCCTTATCTTCGGCCTCCTCGTCGCGCTGCCCACGTGGTATCTCTCCGGCTACCGCTTCGGGCTCCACCTAGGAAAGAAGTACCCCTACCGCCTCGAGGAGGCGGTCACCGGCGCGCTGGTGAGCGACGCGGAACTGCCGGCACGCCCGGCCTCCCCGTTCGCGGTTCTCAGCATCCTGTTCATCCCCATGGTGCTTATCTTTGGCAATACCGGGCTGACCACGCTGGGCACCGCAGGTGTCGTCGACCCCGCTGCGTCATGGGTACGATTCTTCATTTTCTTAGGCCAGACCCCGATCGCCCTGCTGATCACCACTCTTGCGGCGATGGCCGTGCTGGGTCTGCGCCGTGGGGAAAGCAAGAGCGCCATCGAAAAGACCGTGGAGTCTTCGCTCGGTCCGATTTGTTCCGTCATCCTCATCACCGGCGCCGGCGGCATGTTCGGCGGGGTGCTGCGTACCAGCGGCATCGGTGACGCGCTGGCGGATTCCATGTCCGGACTCGGCATCCCCGTCATCCTGGCCTGCTACCTCATCGCGGTTGCCTTGCGCCTGGCACAGGGCTCAGCCACCGTTGCCCTCACCACGGCCGCAGCCCTCATGGTGCCCGCCGTGGAGGCAGGCGGCTTCACCGAAATCCAGTTGGTCCTCATCACGCTCGCCACCGCGGCGGGCTCCGTCTTTGGCAGCCACGTCAATGACTCCGGCTTCTGGTTGGTCGGCCGGCTCATGGGCATGGACGTAGCCACCACCCTGCGGACATGGACCGTCAACCAGGCGCTGATTTCCGCGATCGGCTTCGGCGTCGTCCTTATCTTCTACGGCGCCGCCGCACTGCTTTAGACCTGCAGGTACTCGGCTGCTGCGGCGGCAAGGTCCTCCGGGGCAGCGCTGACATCCAGCACGATGCCTGCTTCCCCCGGCTGCAGTTCCTCGAGCGTCTCGAACTGTGAATCCAGCAGGGAGACCGGCATGAAGTGCCCCGAGCGCTGGCGCATGCGTTCCTTGAGCAAATCGTAGGAGCCGTGCAGGTGCACGAAGACCGTATCCGGTGCCGCGGCACGGATGATGTCACGGTAGGAGCGCTTGAGCGCGGAGCAGCCCACGATGGCCCCGGCGTCCTGGTCCGCGAGAAAGCGGCCGATGGACTCGAGCCAGGGCTTGCGGTCGGCGTCGTCAAGCGCCTGCCCCGAGGCCATCTTCTCGATGTTCGCCTTCGGGTGCATATCGTCCCCATCCCGAAAAGGCAGGCCGGTGCGCTGCGCCAGCAACTCCCCGACCGTGGACTTACCGCAGCTCGAGACTCCCATGATCACCACGTGCTTGCGCATCAATCCTCCTTAAGACAGCACCCGATCCTACGCGCTACGCACTACGTGGCGTAGCGCGACTGACCACAGTGAGGCTTAGCGCAACGGCCCGTAGCCAAAGTCCCCGCGCTGCACCTCGCCGCGGGCATTCGGATCGAAGGTGGCGCACAGGGCGGCCGCCACGTAGCGCACGCCGCCCTCCGGCGCGGAGGAACCGACGCGCTCAGCACAGTTCTCCAGTGCGGGTAGGCCGATGCTCTGCCCCGGCATAGTCATGGAGAAGAAGGACGCGGCCATCATGGTGTTGCCATCAGCGCGAACATATTCCGAAGAGCCTTTGATGGCCTGCCAGGCAATCGCGCCAACGGGGTCGGTACGGAATTGATCCCGCTCAGTTTGGGTCAGCTCGGCGTTGGCGGCGGGGACGGACAGGGATGCAACGAGGAGCGCAGCGCATGCTGCGAGGAAAGAAGATTTTTTCATAGCAATACTGTATCCCCTGTGCCGTGGGGTTGTCCTGGTATTCCTTCGTTAGTGCCCAGATGAGTCGCTTGTTGCGTGACGGATGGAAGCGCGCAGCTGGTGTATCTCAGTGGGCCCCACGCGGCAGCACCCGCCCAGCAGGCTCGCGCCGGCGGCCACGAGATCCGTTGCGGCCTCAGCTAAACTCACCGCGCCAGCGGGGGCCGGCCGCCACCCATGGGCGCCATGGTCCCAGAGTTCGCCGCTGTTGGGGCAAGCCAACAGCGGCTTATCGGTGGCTGCGTGCAGCATCTTCACTACACCGAGCGCTTGGGGTGCGCTCACGCAGTTCACGCCCACGGCACCCAGCCGTGGTGCCTGGTTGACCAGGTCGATAACACGCATGAGCTTGACCGGGTCAGCGGCAATGGCCCCGGTGACGCTCAGCGCGAAGGGCTTGGGCTGAGCCGACAGGAGCTCCAGCAGTACCGCAGCCTCATCGACGTTGGGGATGGTCTCAGCAAGCAAAAAATCAGCGTCCGTATCCGCGAGCACCGCTACCCTGCGGGCATGCCAGCGGTACAGCTCCTCGCGGCTAAGGCCGTAAGCTCCGTCGTAGTCGGTGCCCTCACCTGGGCCTGCGCCATAAGAGCCGATGGACGCGGCAACCAAGTATCCCTCTAGGGCGCCGTGCTTGTCGACGGCCCCGCCCGCCGCATTACGTGCCACCGCAACGCTGCGGCGCAGAAGTGTTTCCGCCTCCTCGCCGAGGACGTCGAAGGTGACTTGATAGGAGGCTGTGGTGGCCACTTGGGCACCAGCGGCGAAGAAGTCAGCGTGGGCAGATTCGATGAGCGCTGGGTTCTCACGCAGCACTCGCGCCGACCACAACGGGCCGGAGATATCGTGTCCTTGGGCTTCGAGGTAGGTTCCCAGGCCGCCATCGAGAAGCAGCGGCGCGGCATGAAGGACCATGCGCATGAGCTTAGCAATGGCTTCCGCAGTCACCCCGCACCATCACGATAAGCCACCCCAATAGACCTATTAGTTTTCTTAATCTTCAGGCGGTCCAATCACCCTCCCGGAATCCATCCGCGCTCGTCATCACCAGTTCCACGCGCCGCGCCACGACAACGCCCATAAGTGAAAGCTATACATTCACAGAAGCTACCCATGCTTTTGCCAAGAAATAGCAAAGATTTCGACCATATTCAGCCCCTTTGCGCCTAAAAGGCCTGGTTATAGGAATGCCATCCTGAATAACCACCCCCGAACATTGCCCCCACTGCACGAAACTAAAGGCCCAACCTTTGCAAAGTCGGGCCAAAAGTAGGGGAAATCTAAAGAAGCTTAAGGGACGGGCCATAAATAACTTCAAACATAAGTCTAAAATTTAAAACTGCTGGTCAGCTGGCTTTTCTGCACCAAAGAGAGCTTTAATTTTAAGTGAAAGTACCGCTCGGTACGCGGCAGGAAAGCCGCCACTTAACCCCTGAAGCAGAAAGAGGTGCCCGCCATGTTCCGCCTCCAGTTTGGACATACCGCCACTAAGATTGTCGCCCCGATTGCTGCCGCCGCAGCGCTCTTCGCTGGCTCCGTCAACGCCCCTGCTCAGGCTGTAAGTTCCTTCGGCACGTTCAACCCAGCCGCGTTCGGCTTCACCGTCCCCGCAGCCGCACGTCCGGTTACCCCGGCACCGCAGACCTCCGCCAGCGTCCAGGGGATCATTAATCAAACCAATGCCCAGCGCGTGGCTAATGGCCTCGCACCGCTGCGCGTTGACCCGAACCTGACCAACCTGGCGCAGGACTGGGCCAACACCTTGAGCCGCGATGGCAACACCCGTCACCGCCCGAACTACTGGACGCACTACCCTGCCGGCTTGCCAGCGGGTGGCGAGAACGTCCTCCAGGCATGGAGCGACTACTCTGACGCCCGCATCGTACAGCTATGGATGGACTCCCCCGGCCACCGCAAGAACCTGCTTGACCCGCGCGCCAAGTCCGTGGGCATTGGCATGGCCATCGGCGCAGACGGCAAGCTATATGCCGTCCAGAACTTTGGACGCTAAGCGTCGCGCTTTCTGCCATTAAGATGCGTCTGTGAGGTTGCTACTCCTTCTCACGAGCGCATCTACCGTTGTGAGTCCCAAGGGCATTCTTTGCATGTCCGCATAGCCCCAGAACCAATCAAAGGAGCGACCAAACCTTTAGGAACCACTCATCGTTGAGCAGATCAAAACTATGCTGTACCTACTCGTATCTGGTCCTCTAAAATTGCCTTTAGCATTCGATAACCAACATGGAGCGCAACGATAGGAAAGGCTATGACCGTACGTGTCCCGATGTCCCCTCCTGTCCTCGAATGGGCGGTTAAGAGGACCCGGCTGCCTGTCGACGAATTGGAGAAGAAGTCTGACTTCCATTGTTTGCGCTCTTGGTTAGGCGGCGAAAGCACGCCAACGTTCCGACAAGCTCAGAAGCTGGCCAAGCTGGCTGGAATACCTTTTGGATACCTGCTCCTCGAAGAGCCCGTACAACGAACCCCTCACCTTCCTGATTTCAGGACTCCGGGAAGCACCCCGTTATCCGACTACAGCCCTGCGCTCGAGCAGACGATTTATGCCTGTGAACGGCGCTTAGAGTGGTATGCCGAAGATGCACTAGCTAGCGGTATTGCAGGGCCTAGTTTTATCGGCCGGTTCTCTACGGATACGTCCGTGGGAAAAGCTACTGACTGGGCATGCGCCTTATTGGACTGGGTTCCAGGTAAGCGAGAACGTAGCCGAGACCGCGTGGCAACCCTCGCCGATGCCATTGAGCACACAGGAATTCTGGTCATGCGTAGCTCCGTCGTGGGCAATAACACTCAAAACAAGCTTGACCCTGATGAATTCCGAGGTTTTACGTTGATTCGGCATTCTTTCGGTCTTATCTTCATAAACAGTGCTGATTCTGGAGTGGGAAAGCTATTCAGCTTGGCCCACGAGTTCGGACACATTCTCATCGGCGAGCAAGGGATTTCCGGTGGCCCGCTTAACCAGCGCGCCGTTGAACGCTGGTGCAATCAGTTCGCTACTGCGCTACTTGTTTCCACCAAGGACATCCTCAACCGTTGGTCCGAAACTAGAGATCTAGAGTCAGTTTGCCAATGGTCATTCAAAACTTTCGGCGTAAGCCGCGACGTCACTGTATGGCTCCTCGTAGATAACGGTGTACTCCCCCGAGAAGCTGGTCAGCGCTTCCTCCAAGAGGCCCCTTCCTCCCCTCCGACGGCACAGCGCAATCGAGGTGGCGACTTCACAGTTGGACTGCGTTCCCGTTTGGGTGGGCTTTTCCTAGAGGCCGTGACCGGAGCACTCGTCGAAGGAAGAATTGACGAGCGCGAGGCATCCCGTCAGCTCGGTGTCAAGAAGATCAGCGCTATTGAAGCTTTGGTTGACCAGTATCAGGGACTACCATGACTCGGTATCTGCTCGATTCCAACATCATCATCAATGCGGTTCGGCTCTATCCTCGTGACGTGTTCCCAAGCTATTGGACCTCTCTGGAGAACTTCGTGACCGCCAAAACGTTTTTCTTCCATTATTCTGTTCAAGAGGAACTAGAGCGCAGAAAGGACTCCGTCTCAGCGTGGTTCCGGAGCTTCGTACCTCAAGACCAAATTCTGCACGTGGACAACGACGAAATTGAGTCATACCGTCGCCTTTCCACATGGGTAGCCTTCGATCGTGTGCCTCGCTTTGATGAAGCGGCGGTACGAGAGTTTCTCGATGATGCTGCCGACTCATGGCTAGTCGCCTCAGCTCATGCACGGAACATGTCAATCATCACCGATGAGAAATCCCAACCGCGCAGAATCAACAGAGTCAAGCTCCCCGACGCCGCTGCTGCATTAGGAGTTCAGTGCTCCACCTACTTAGACTTCCTCCGCTCGCGGGGAATCACATATTAAGGGACACTATCGTTCTCGGTGGATTTACATGATTCCGGCATTTCCACATCTACGCAGATCGAAACAAGCGCACTAATCTCCAATTAGTCTTCCGCCTTCGTCCTCCTCCACGGAGCATTCGGGTCTTGAAAGGTCGAAAGCATCAAATCAATCCACTGGCTTCTTCGCGGGCAACACAAGTCCACGGATAAGCCTATTTCTATTTGGCTCTTAAACCCTCTACCGCGGCTCCCGCTTGTTTGGTTTCGGCCTCAACCGACCAAGACACCCACGGGCACGAAACCAAGAAGCGGCAGAGTGCAGCGCTTCATAGGGCCCCTTAGTGATGCTCACGCGTTACTTCCAATCGGGCAAGCATCCGAGATGGGTCGGCGTTGCCGGGGCGATACCAATGCTGAAACGGGTCCTGTGGTCGCGGTTATTCGGCGTGAAAGGCCGGGTTCAGGGTTTCGATCGTGGCCATTGGGGTGTCATAGCCAAGGACGTTAAAGCCTTCGTCCTCTCCGGGCCACAAGAATGTGTGGTCGAAGCTATCGGAGCCGAGATCGTACCGCGCGATCCAGGTCTGCCACTTACCGCGTTCCGGATCGGCGGTGAGCTGTCGCAACCATTCCAGCAGGTCGGGGTCGAGTGCCGGATTGCGTATGCCCACCGGCGTGGGCAGGGTCTCCTTGCCGACAAAGCGCCATGCTTGTGATGCACCTTGCACCTCGTTGAGGCCGGTCACGACCACAAAGCCGTCCCACGGTTTCTCCTCATTGAGCTCCTTATCTAAACGCAGACACTCGCTCATTGCTTCAAGGACCGAATCGGCGGAGTCCATGTCGACGGTGAAATCAGATATAGTCATTGCGTTCCCTCCAGTTGCGCCATGGGTTTATTCAGCGTGATGGGCTGGGTTCAGGGTTTCGATCGTGGACATCGGAGTGTCATAGGCGAGAACGTTAAAGCCTTCGTCCTCTCCGGGCCACAGGAATGTGTGGTCGAAGCTATCGGAGGCAAGATCGTACCGCGCGATCCACGTCTGCCACTCACCGCGTTCCGGATCGGCGGTGAGCTCTCGCAACCGTGCGATAAGCGTACAGTTGAACGCTGGGTTGAGTGCGGACACCGTGGTGATCAGAGTCTTATCACCGACAAACCGCCATGCTTGGTGCGCCGAGTGCCCCTGCTCGTAACCGGACACGACCACAAAGCCATCCCACGGTGTACGCTGATTGAGTTTGCGGTCCACGCGTAGGCATCGACCGATTACATCCAGAATCGAATCGACGGAGTCGTAGTCAACCTCGATATCGGGTGTGGTCATTATGTTTCCTTCAGTTGCTTTCGGTGTACACGCAAACCAAGCCTAGCGGCAGCCTATTCGTATTGCTTACTCACTTTGCGCAACGGGTATTTGATTGACACCGCGCCGCGTGTATTCAAGGTCCTTTCCGTAAATAGTCAAGCCCGTGATGTCGTGATGGTCAGATTTCCTGAAGATGAAGGATGCCAGGTAGCCGATAACGAGAGTTCCTACGAAGGCGACAATCGAGACCAAGAATGGGCCTTGGTCCAGCTTTCCAGCGAAATACGCAGCAATCGCACCGCACAGGAGCCCGATGAGAACACCATTGGAATTTGCGGACTTCGTAAAGATACCCAAGACAAATACCGCAGTGAGCGGAACTCCAAAAAGACCAGTAATCGCGAGGAACAGGTCCCACAGGTCCGACTGGTTGGTAATGATGAGATACAGTGCAACGGCCAATCCGAAGGTTCCGGCAACGATGATGACCAGGCGAGAGAAAGTAACCGACGCTTCCTTCGGGGAGAAGCGGTTATAGATATCCACGGCAACGCACGCGGAAATCGAGTTGAGCGAAGAAGAAATTGTCGATTGCGCAGCCGCCAAGATGGCAGCAATCAAGAGTCCAGCAATGCCTGCAGGCAGCTCCGAAAGAATGAAATACGGCACTACAGCAGAAGTGTTGACTCCTTCAGGCAGACCACCCTTCGCTTCGTAGAAGTTATACAAAGCCGTTCCCATCCCGTAGAACAGCGGAATTGTTATCAGCGCCAGAATTCCGTTGACGATGAGAGACTTCTTCGTCGCTTGAATCGTGGGAGTCGTTTGGTAGCGCTGAACGACGTCCTGAGAAGAGGTGTACTGGTGCAAGCTGTTCAGTACATTTCCGATAAAGATGAATGGTATCGAGGAGAAGACTGCATTCGTGGTGAAGTTGTCCGCTGAGTAGAACTTTCCTTCTTCAGCGGCGTTAACCACCGCACCGCTAAATCCGTCGGGAGTCATGGCCATGGCCGTCAGCACTACCGCTGCGGCGCCAGCCAGCAGCAGGATGCCTTGAATCACATCAGACCAAATCACGCCTTCCATGCCTCCCAGGAAGGTGTACACAATACAAAGAGCGCCTACAAACGCGGCGACGACCAGCGGGTTGATATCTGCCACCGACGTGATTGCCAACGTAGGCAAATAGATAACGATGGCGATGCGCCCAACGTGATACAGAACGAAGAGGAGCGAGCCTAGAACTCGGAGGGCTACGGAGAATCTCTCCTCAAGGTACTCGTAGGCCGTCGTGACATCCAGCTTCCTAAAGAACGGAACATAGTTGTTCAGAAGACTGAAATGGTAGCGGTGTGGTGA
>NZ_KV813891.1:0-290 GCF_001813755.1 Corynebacterium sp. HMSC074H12 | reverse complement strand
GGACAATTATTTACCTTCCTTGACCCGCCTGAAGGTGTCACACAGGACTTAAAAGCCACCACAAACCTGCTGGAAGGCGGCATCAACAAACAGCTCAAAGACTTAGCGGGCAATCATCGTGGCATGTTCGATGAGCATCAGCGCATCACCATGGACTGGTGGCTCTACACCCACACCGAAGACCCGGTAGCGCCACTGGAGTTAGCCAAGCAACAAGACTTCGGACGCCAAGGAGAAAAAGCCGCACGCGCAGCCTGGGCACAAGAAGAACGTAAACGACGCGGCCACCC
>NZ_KV813890.1:0-14092 GCF_001813755.1 Corynebacterium sp. HMSC074H12 | reverse complement strand
ATAACGCGATGGCTGAGTCGTTCTGGTCGACGCTTAAAACCGAGTTCTACGACCGTAAGCGTTGGTCTACCCGTGATGCCGCACGTAAGGCCGTTGCCTACTGGATTGAAGTCGTCTACAACCGTCGGCGCCGGCACTCTGCACTCGGGATGGTCAGCCCCGTCGACTTCGAGAACCACACCGGTTCAACCACCAGCAGAAAAGAAATAGCTGCCTAACCACTAGGTAGCTCCACTACGTGTCCACGATTTGCGGGCAACCCCAAAATACCGCAGCTTTCAACTCAACATTGGTGGCGAAACCATTCACGCCGCCGTACCACTACCCCCAGAAATCCAAACCCTCGTCAACACCATCACCACCCCAACCCTTCGGCACTAATTTGAGCCAAGTCAGGTGACTCCGGAATTTCCGAAGAAGATTTGCTTGGGGGCGACTCGCCGGAAGATGAGGACTAGCGCCCGCGCGCTCAGCTGAGCTTCGTACGTAGAAGGCGGCGGTCGGCTCGACATACTCACCAGCGCTCCATGTTAGACACAGCGGCACTATTTCTGGGTGCCGCTTTTACTTGTTATCAGCGAATTTTTTAATGACACGCGTGTGACTAATGATGACAAAGTGACCAAAAAAGTCTAAAGTTCTACTAGAGGTTCACGGAGGGCGACCCTTGACGTGGTCGCTGACGTGGCCTTTAATAGAAAAATAGAACTCCCTCAAACATCACTGGAGTAATTACGTGAGCAGTAAAAACAACCGCACTGAGTCCCGCGCCCTGCCGCTCGATGATGCCGCATCGAACGGCTATGTCCAAGAATCCCTCTTCGACGTCGGACCGGACGAGGAGCTGGGCTACCGCGTGCCCATCGCGTGTCAGGTAGCCGGTATTACCTACCGTCAGCTGGATTACTGGGCGCGCACCGACCTGGTTAAGCCCTCGATCCGCACCGCGCGTGGTTCTGGCTCCCAGCGTCTGTACTCTTTTAAGGACGTGTTGGTGCTCAAGATTGTCAAGCGCCTGCTGGACACTGGTATTTCTCTGCAGAATATCCGCCTCGCCGTGGAATCCCTGCGGGACCGCGGCGTCAACGACTTGGCGGAGCTCACGCTTGTCTCCGACGGCACCACGGTCTATGAGTGCCGGTCCAACGATGAAGTCATCGACCTCCTCGCCGGAGGCCAGGGTGTATTCGGTATCGCCGTTCCCGGCATTCTTAAGGAGCTCTCCGGCACCATCACGTCCTTCCCGGCCGAGCGCGTCGTGGAGGAAGAAGAGACTGACATCGTTATTGGACTCGACGAGCTCGCTGCTCGCCGCAAGCGCAAGACCTCTTAAACTCGCCACTCGCCGCCGCGCCCTTCCTGCACTGCTGCTCACGTCAGTGTCCTGGGAAAGGAGCGGCGGCTTTCTGCGTTTTAACCGCGCCGCTAGTGCACGGGTCTACCGCTAGCGTGCGCCGGCTGCGGCTGAGATGGCCGTTGCACTGTCCTGGGCATCGGATGGATCTGCGACCGTGCTGTAAGAATCAGCCAGCTTTTCGAGCTCAGCGTCCTTCTCGCCGCTACCAACGTGCACCACGCTCAAGCTCACTCCTTCGCCGCGGGCATTTTTCATGGCCTCGGCGAAGGCAGCATCATCCATATCTTGCTGCGTGCCGGTGGTCACGAGCACGACGCGTGTGTCCTTGCCGCTTTCAGTCACTTGGTCGGTGGCGTTATCTAGCGCAGCAACCACAGCGCTGCGAGTTTGTGGTACGCCACCGGTGCCGAACATACCTACGGCATAGGTAACGTTATCGGCATCCCCATACGATACGTTTTGGCGGTAACCCACGGTTGCCGAGGCGGAAAGAGGAGAGGAGTAGTTCCAAAGGCCTACTTGGCTTCCCTCCGCGCCGGCTGCCGACGCCGCCTCAGCCACACCCTGGCTTACCGCATCGAAATAGGGCGCGAGGTTCTCGGACGTATCGAGGAGGAACAAAGTATTCGGCGCTACCTGTTCCTCTGCGGCCGTCGCCTCCGAGCTGGGGGCGGCCGACGTCGATTCGGTATCCTTCGCTGTTTCCGACGACGCAGGCGCGGCCGACGTTGTGGGCTCTGCAGTAGAGGTCTCCTCCGTCTTAGCTGTCGTTGATTCTGCCGCCACCGTTTCACCGGAATCGTTTCCACGGAAGAGGAAGAACCCTCCGATAACCAGCGCCAAGACCGCTAAAACAGCCACGATGATGACCCACGGTGCAAATGCGTAGTTATTTTTTCCATCCGAGTGCCGGGCCATCTTTTTCCTTCCGCGCTGGTTTCGCGGGGCGGCACAGCGCGCCCCGACGGGTCACATCAATGGTTCCTCATTGTAGCGGGCAGTGCGGCGCGAATTTGGGAGACAAGCCGCGCGCGGAGGGGCTCGGCGGCGTCGGCAAGCTCGCGTTGGCGACGCACGTACTCGGACTTTCCATCCGACGTTTCGATGGGGACGACCCCAAAGCCCCACTCGCGGCAATCGTAGGGTGACGCTTCCATATCAAGTGTGCGTGCTGCCACGGCTAGCCGGAAGGTGTCGAGGAACAACTCACCCGGCACCAATGGCCCCAATTTCCACGCCCATTTATACAAATCCATAGTCGCATGGACGCAGCCAGCCTGGTCGTTTTCCGGTTGTCCCTCGCGAGTCAGCACCGTGAGGTTGAGCGGGCGCGCGGGCTCAGTGAAGAAACGGAAGGCATCGTAATGCGTGCACTTGATGCGGTGCCGATCGACGACCTCATTCGTCCCCTCCGCCCCTAACCGCAGCGGCAAGTCATGGCGAGGAGCATCAGTGTGGTAGACCATGGCCCATTCGTGCAGGCCAAAGCAATCGAATTGGGTGGGGTTATGCGTGGTCTTTTCTAGCAGATTCAGGATGTAGCGAACGGTGCTACCACGGCGTGCGAGGAAAGCCTCAGTGTCCACCGTGACGCCTTCATCAATACGGTGGTAATAATTCCACTCAGCATGCGGGGCCTCGCCGGCCAGAGTCACACCCACGCCTGGGTGCCAACGCCGCAGGTGTGACGGGCGGACGGGGTAGTACTCGAAAAGGAAGTCGTAGACAGGGTGATACGAGCCCGGGTGGCGGTAGCGTGCGAGATACTCGTTAGCCGACTCCTCATGCATGGTCATCCGGGTTTGCCAGGTTTGAGGCTGGAGAATCATCGCTGACCTGCGTTGCCCCGTCGGCGGCGCTGGTTACGGCTACCCGATCGCCGACGCGCAGGCTGCCTTTCGGACTGACTCTGTGGCTTCTTTTTCGATGGTTGCTGGTGTGGTGGGCCGAGCGGCTCGCCCTTAGGTTTGCGCGCTCCCGTCATCTGGGCAAGCTCGGGGCTGCTGGCGGGGTTGGCGTGGTCACTGATGTCGAGGTCGGTGTGTGCAACCCCGGCCTTCGCGATGAGCTTTGCCACCTCATCGCGTTGCTCGTCGGTGACGAGCGTGACTACGGTGCCGGAGTCGCCCCCGCGTGCAGTACGGCCAGAGCGGTGTAGATAGGCCTTGTGCTCAGCTGGCGGATCGACGTGGACGACCAGGGAGACGTCGGCAATGTCGATACCGCGGGCAGCGATATCGGTGGCGACGAGTACCGGAACGCTGCCGTCGGCAAAGCCCTCAATGGCCTTGGTACGTGAGCTCTGGCCCTTATCGCCGTGCAGGGGCAGCGCGTTAATTCCGACGCGGCGCAGCTTTTTGGCCTGCCTGTCGACGCCATGCTTGGTGCGCATAAACATGATGGTCTTGCCCTTGCGTGCGCCGAGGCGAAGAACGACGTCATTGCGGGCCTCGCGGGTGCCGATGAAAATAAGGTGGTGTTCCATCGTGTCGACGGCTGCCTCGACGGGGGCGGTGGAGTGGGTGACGGGATCGTGCATGAACTCGTTGACCAGCTTGTTGACCTCGCCGTCGAGGGTGGCGGAGAAGAGCAAACGTTGACCACCAACTGGTGTGAGTTTGAGCAGCTTGCGTACCTGGGGGAGGAAACCCATGTCCGCCATCTGGTCCGCCTCGTCGAGGGCGGTGATAGTGACGTGGTCGAAGAAAAGCTTTCCTTGGTCGATGAGGTCCTGTGCGCGTCCCGGTGTGGCAACGAGCAGGTCAACCGGGCGGGCAAGCGAGCGAATGTGGTTGTTGATGTTGACGCCCCCGACGACTGCTAGTACCCGCAGACCCAATGCCGCCGCGGGTTCTTCTAAGCGCTGCTGGATCTGGGTTGCCAACTCACGCGTCGGTGCTAGGACCAGCCCGCGCGGGTGGGCCGGGCGCGACACCCCGGACTCCGCCAATCGGGCCAGCATGGGCAGGCCAAACGTAAACGTTTTGCCCGACCCTGTGGGGCCGCGGCCGAGGACGTCCTTGCCAGCGAGGGCGTCGGGAATAGCGGCTTCCTGGATAGGGAAGGGGGTTGTGATGCCCTGTTTGTCTAAGATACGAACAATATCGCGGGGGAGGCCGAGTTCGGCGAAAGTAGTCATCGGTTGAAAAGTCTAGTGCCCTAGCCAGCCAGACTGAAAAGCATCACAGTTACCGGCGGGGATTAGGCCTCGCATCCTGCATTTTTAGGGTTTGTGTGACGTGGTTCTCTGTTAAATTGAGCGACATGACGAACCCATTTGACAACTCTCAATCTCAGTCGCCTCCCCGCGGATTTGGCCAGAACCCGCACCACGTTCAACCTGGAAACAACCAAGCGCCTCCCGTTTTTAATGGGCCAGGCCAGGGGATGCCGCAACCGCCACAGAAGAAGCCCGGTTCGAAGAAAATGGTGTGGATTGTTCTAGCAATTATCCTCGGTCTTATTCTGGTTACAGGGCTCGCTCTTGTGGCGGCATTTGCGGCGTTTAAAGACTTTGCTGCTGGATTGGAAGATGGGCCAGGAGAGGTCGCTGCCTCTGATGCCGGTTATTGGGAGCACACGATTGACATCGATGATGTTGACGCTATCCGAGAGTCCGAGGTGCCGGCGTCTGTTCCTACACCTCTGGCTGAGCTGACGTCCGAGTGCTACGAAGATACGTCCTATTTCGGTGAGTCAGCAGATCAGGGCTACGACGCGCAGTGGGTCCCGACCATTTCCTGCCTCTATGGGGCCGACGGTGAGCTTGTCGCTCAGTACACCGAGAATCAGGGAGCCATCCGCGACGCGGAGCGCGTGGGGCTGCAGGAATCCGTTGTGGATTACACGTCCGCTCGCGGTTCCCAGATCGCAATTTTTGGACAGGATGAGGAATTCGTCATGGTGGAAGTGCTCGAGAATCGTAACGCGGTCATCGAGTACGTGATGGGTGGGTACGACCCCGACGAGGTGGTGACCAACTACGGCGACCTTGCAAGCTATCTGGTACACGCGGGGATCCTCGACGAGACGCCGGGGCCACCGCCAGTCGACGCCTAGTTGTATACCTATGCTTGACGACGCCCCCGCCCCACACTCACCCAGAATCGCCATGGGGCAGCGCGGCGTCGTTTGGATTCGCGCTCATAACTGAAGCCGGTAAGAATCGCTAGAGCGTAGGATGACGCGCATTGGGCGGCCGTCGTTGTGCGGGATCGCCGATATCCCCGTCAACCGTCTTTCGATTGACGGGTGCTTGGTGCTGTCGTAGGGTTCCGGCGCGTTTTGTGCCTGGTGGCTGGGTGTTAGCTGCTGTCGGGCGGTGGGTCTGGTGGTTGTTCTGCGTTGAGTCTGGCGAGTGCTTCCTGGTATTCGGGCATCGCGGTGATTGGTGCACCCCAGGGTGGGATGAAGCTAACCCCGGTATTAAGGCGGTACATGTAGCCGCGCCCGGTAGGCCTTGAAGGGTCATCATCATTAATGCCGTTGTGGTAGGCGCACAGGAAGGTGAGGTTTTTAATGTTGGTGTAGCCGCCCGCTTGCCAAGGGATGAGGTGGTGGACTTGGCAGTAATCAGCTGGTTTGTTACAGCCGGGTCTGGAGCAGGTGTGGAATTCGGCGTGGAGGGTCAGGCGTTGTTTGAAGTTTGCTCCACGCGATAGCCGCCAGGTGTTGATGGGCCCTTCAAGAGGGTGGACGATGGTGGCGTAGCCGATTTCGGCAAACTTGTGGGTGAGGAATTCAGCGCCTGTCATGCGCGCGCCGTTGGTGAGGTTGAGCTCGATCTCGTCGCCGTCGCCGTTGATGATCTGGTCCAACTCGTTCAACGTGACGATGACTTGGGTACGCACCGCGGGTTTTGTACCGCCTGCTTGGTTGAAGAAGATGTCGTTGGCGGCTTGAAGGAGGTCGGTGGTGTTGGTGGATTCTAAGACTGCGCGCATGTTGGCGATGGTGGTGGCATCGTCAGTAATGGAGAGCGTGTTGGGCCCTTCGGATCGGTAGGTGATGCGCACGCCTGGTTTGGCGGTTCTTTTGGCACGGAGTTCTTTAAGCCGTCCGGTGGCAACGGTAGGGATGCGGTGGGCGGGGGTGGCGGCGAGTTTGGCGCGGAGGTTCCACGCATCGAGGGTTTTCTTGACTTTTGAAACGTAGGTTTCAATCAGTGTGAGGGTGCCCAGGCTGTGGCGTTGGGCAAGGGCTGCGTGGCGGGCTTTGCGTTGTTTGCCGCTAAAGCGGGTGGGGCCGAAGTAGACCTGGTGTAGGCCTGCGAGTTCGGCGGCGTCGGTTGGGTCGGCGCCGAGCGCGCGGAGTTCTTCGGGTGTGCCAGGTGTGTTTTCCACCAGCGCAATCCCCGAGTTGCGGAGGCGGAGGTAGGTTTCGATATCCCCCATGGGCACAGAGACTAAAACAGCACCGTGTACCCCGCAACCGGAGAAGCAAAATTCCTGGTTGGAGGGCATGCAGGTAGGGGAGGGACTCGTATGAGAAAAGCCCCTCAGGTGAGGGGCTTGGCAGCTACATCTCGGTGAGTGAGCGGTCACCCGACCACTCGATATGGAAGGTGCCCTCGCGGTCCACGCGCTTGAAGGTGTGGGCGCCGAAGAAATCGCGCTGGCCCTGAATCAAGGCCGCAGGGAGGCGCTCGGCGCGCAGGCTGTCGTAGTAGGACAAAGAAGACGCAAACACGGGTACCGGCAGCCCCAGCTGGGTCGCAGCCACAACGACGCGACGCCACGGGTCAATCAGGTTTTCCAGCTCACCCTTAAAATACGGGTCCAGAATGAGGGCCGGCAGGTCGGCGTTATTGTCATAAGCCTCACGGATGCGGTCGAGGAACTTCGCACGAATGATGCAGCCGCCACGCCAGATGGTGGCCAAGTCGCGCGGGTCCACGTTCCAGCCGAACTCGTCCGAACCAGCCTTGATCTCATCAAAGCCTTGAGAGTAGGCAATGAGCTTTGCGGCATAGAGCGCACGGCGAACGTCCTCGACGAACTCCACCTTGTCCACGTTGAGCTCGGTAATCGTTCCGGAGGGCAGCTGGCCCTCTTGGGCGGCGGCGCGCTGCGCGGTGGCCGAGGAGAGCGCACGCGCGAACACGGATTCGGCAATTCCGGTGATGGGGACGCCTAGCTCGAGGCCGTTAATGGCGGTCCAGCGGCCGGTTCCCTTTTGGCCCGCGGCGTCCACGATGACGTCGACAAGCGGGGCGCCTGTGTCCGGATCGGTTTGCGCCAGCACCTCAGCGGTGATTTCAATGAGGTAGGAGTCCAGGTCGCCGGCATTCCACTCGCGGAAGACCTCAGCGATTTCAGCCGGATCCATGCCCGCGCCGTAACGAAGGAGCTGGTAGGCCTCTCCGATAACCTGCATGTCGGCGTACTCAATGCCGTTGTGCACCATCTTCACGAAGTGTCCCGCACCATCCGGGCCGATGTGAGTCACACACGGTGTGCCGTCCACCTCAGCGGCGATGGATTCCAGGATCGGCCCCAGAGTTTCCCAGGACTCGGCCGGACCGCCGGGCATAATGGATGGGCCGTTGAGCGCGCCTTCCTCGCCACCGGAGATGCCCGCGCCGACGAAGTGACGGCCCTTAGCTGCGACCTCCTTCTCGCGGCGAATGGTGTCCGTGAACAAGGCATTGCCACCGTCGATGATGATGTCGCCCTCATCCATGGCCTCGGCGAGCTGGTTAATGACGGCGTCGGTAGCCGCGCCCGCCTGCACCATGATAATTGCCTTACGTGGGCGCTCCAAGGAGGCCACGAAGTCCTCAACGGTCTCGGAAGGGATGAAGGTCCCTTCATCGCCATGCTCGCTGATGAGCGCGCGCGTCTTCTCCGGGCTGCGGTTGTAGACCGCGACGGTATTTCCGTTGCGGGCAAAGTTGCGCGCGAGGTTGGAGCCCATGACGGCTAGGCCCACAACACCAATCTGAGCGAGATCTGTCTTTTCAGCAGTTTGAGTCATGTCAACCATCCTACGTCACCGAAATCCACTAACCTGGTGTGGCATGAAACACTCTGAAATCTTCGAAAAGCTCGTAGCAGTATCCCAGGCACGGCCGCTTAACGCCGAGGAACTGCAGCTCATCAATTCTCACCCGCAGGGCCTAGCCGGGCTCATTGGTTTGCGTTTCACGCACATCTCGGCCGATGAGATTCGCTCCGAGGTTGACGTTGTTCCAGATCACCACCAGCCGTGGGGCGTGGCCAATGGAGGGCTTTTCTGCACGATTACGGAGTCCACTGCATCCGTGGGCAGCCTTATCCTTGCGGGCAAGCCAGTCGTGGGCGTCAACAACAACACCGACTTCCTCAAACCCGTGGCCGAAGGCACCGTCACCGCTGTCGCTACGCCGCTGTACAAGGGCCGCCGCACGCAGCTGTGGGAAGTAAAAATCAGCCAGGGCGACGTACTTCTCGCTGCTTCCACGCTGCGAACCATGGTGGTGCAGTAGCCCCTACAACCAGTTATTGCGCCGGAACCACCACCACATTCCGGCCACCACTAAGATCATGAGGCCAATTGCCCCGTAATAGCCCCAAGGAAAATGCAGCTCCGGCATGATGTCGAAGTTCATTCCATAGATTCCTGCCACAAGTGTCGGCGCTGCCCACATGCCAACCACCGCAGAGATCGTGCGCATGTCGGAGTTTTGCTGCATGCTGATCTTGGCCACGGAGGCGTCGATAAGCGAGGTCAAGCGCTCATCGAACCCCGCCACATGGTCCTGGACCACCAGCTGGTGGTCGTTGACGTCCCGGATATAGGAGCGAATCGTCTTCGGAATGAGATCCTTGTGGTCCGCTACCATCGCCCGCAAAGCCGGCGAGAGCGGCACGATCGCGTGCTTCATCTCCAGAATCTCACGCTTAAACATGTAGATACGGTCGATGTTGGGCAGCGAATTCGGGGTGAAGATTTCTTCTTCTAATTCGTCGACCTCGATAGCGATGAGGCGGCAAATCTCCGAATAGCGGTCCACCATCATGTCCAGGATCTTCCACGCCAGCGAAATGGGGCCCTGCTCGACGAGGTCTTGCTCATCTTGGATCACATAGGCGAGATTAGGCAGCTTGGCGGAGTGGCGCACCGTGATAATGAACGTGGCACCAATGATCATCTGGATTTCACCAGTGGAGATAATTTGGCGCTTATCGGCGACCTCGTCGTGGTCGCGGTAGTTCACCGACCGTGCCACCACGAAGAGCTGGTCGTCGTAGCGCTCCAGCTTGGGACGCTGGTGCGCCTGGACGACGTCCTCGACGATGAGCTCATGGATGCGGAATTCAGCCGCTACCTTCGTCATCTGAGATTCGAGCGGCTCGTGCAGGCCTACCCACACGAAGCCGCGGCCGTATTCTTCCACGGTTTGCAGCGCGCTGTGCGGGGTGAACTCACCGGGCAGTGCCTCGCCGTCGATGAACACTCGGCAGTGCTCAATGGCGCGCTCGACAGGCACGGAAAAACTCGGCGTACTATTGCCGGCAGTGTTTTTCTTGCGTGGCTTGAATGGTGACGGTACAGATGGCATCGTGTCTCAGCCTCCTTCGCTTCGTATAGGCGTTTTATAAGGGCGGCTAAATCTTACACCGCCAAAGGCCTATACTCGTTGTCATGCCTACCTGGAAAGAAGTAACTGCTGCGAACCCCGCCCATTCCCACAACTTTGCACGGAAATGGAAGACGCTGCGGGCCCAGGGTAAGGATATCGACGGGGAAGCCCGGCTTATCGACGCCATGAGTGAACGCCACTCCCGCGTCCTCGACGCCGGCTGCGGTTCCGGACGGCTCGGCGGCGAGTTGGCCAAGCGCGGGCATACCGTAGTGGGCGTGGACGTCGACCCGATTTTGATTGAGCACGCGGTGAATGATTATCCGGAGGCCCGCTGGGAGGTAGGTGACCTTTCGGAAGAGGAAATCCCGGAGGGCAACTTCGACATCGCCGTGGCTGCGGGCAACGTCATGACTTTTATCGCCAACGAAGGGCGCGAGGCGGCCCTGCGCAACGTGTTTAACGCGCTTCGCCCCGGCGGCCGCTTCGTCGTCGGTTTCGGCGAGGGCCGCGGCTGGGGCTTTGAGGAGTTCCTCGAACTGGCCCGCGCGGTGGGCTACCGAGTCGATTTCATTTTCTCCTCGTGGGACATGAAGGTCTTTAAAGAGAACTCCACCTTCATGGTGGCCGTGCTTACTCGTCCAGGTGCCGATCTACTGGGCTAACTTTGTTTCTCCGCAGCCAGGCGCCGGAGCCGGTGGCCGTGGTCAACGGGCCCGTGTCCGTGTCCGACGTGAAGCGCATCGGCATGCTCAATCGCCTCGTGGAGCCACTCGGTGGCCCAAACCAGTGCTTCGTCGAGGGATTCGCCCGCGCCCAAACGCGCCGCTAGGGCTGAGGACAGCGAGCAGCCCGTGCCGTGCGTGTTCTTCGTATCAATCCGCGGGCAGGGCACGCGCGTGATATCGCCGGAAGGACTTACGGTCGCGTTATCGGCCTCGGCACCATCGAGGTGACCGCCCTTGACTACGACCCAGGTGTCGTTCTCGTGTGCCCACGTGGTTGCGACAGAGAGAGCATCATCAAAGGTGCGCGGTTCTGCTACGCCCGCGAGGACAGCGAGTTCCGGCAGGTTGGGTGTGACCACGGTCGCGCGGCGCGCCAGCTCCCGTACGGCGCGCTCCGCTTCCGGCTCGAGCAGGCGGTCACCGCTGGAGGCGACCATGACCGGATCGCAGACCACCGGCACACCCGCGGGGAGGGAAGCGAGGAAGTCGCTCACCGTTTCGGTGATAGCGACGGATCCCAGCATGCCGATCTTGACGGCGTCGATAGTCACGTCGTCCTTGACGCTTGCCAGCTGCTCACGCAGAAAATCCACCGGTGGGGTGTGGATAGCCCGCACGCCCTGCGTATTCTGCGCAACCAGGGCGGTCACTACGGCCATTCCATAGGCCCCAGCGGCCTCAAAGGACTTGAGGTCGGCGTGAATACCAGCGCCGCCCGTCGGATCGGTGCCGGCGATGCTGAGGACACGGGGCAGCGCAGGTTGGCTCACGGTTTCTCCTTAAGCTTGGCTATTCTTTCGTCTACCGTACATGACTAAAGAAAAAGGAGAGAGGAAATTTCCTCTCTCCTTATAAGACGCGTAAGACCTAGTGGAGGTCGCGGTCAATCACGTTGCGAGCAACGCGCTGCTGCTGGGTGATCTCCAGGTTACCGCGGTCGCGCGAGAAGGCGTTGAGCAGCCAGTGCAGCGCAACGAGGGTGCGGCTGCGGAAGCCAACGATGTAGAAGATGTGCAGTCCGAGCCAGGAGATCCAGGCCGGGAAGCCAGCGAACTCGGTCTTGCCCAACTTGACCACTGCGTTGAAGCGGGAAATGACGGCCATGGAGCCCTTGTCGAAGTACTCAAACGGCTCGGCCTCGTTAGCGGTGGACTCCTCATCAATCTTGGCCTCGATGAGCTTGCCCACGTGGTTGCCGCCCTGGATGGCCACCTGGGCCACACCCGGAAGGCGGTTGAGGGAAATCATGTCGCCGACGATGTAGACGTTCTTGTACTCACCAACCGTGAGGTCCTCGTTGACGGAGACGCGGCCGGCCCGGTCTGCCTCCACGCCTGCCTGGTCGGCAATAAGCTTGCCCAGCGGGGAAGCGGCGACACCTGCAGACCAGATCTTGGTCGCAGCCTCGATGGTGACCTCTTCCTCGGTCTTCATGTTCTTGTAGGTGACGGCGTCAGCGGTGACGTCGGTAACCATGGCGTTGAGGCGCACGTCAACGCCCAGCTTCTCCAGGGTGCGCTGAGCCTTGCGGCCGAGGCGCTTGCCAAACGGAGGAAGCACCTGCGGCGCACCATCCAGGAGGTAAATCTTGGCGGAGGAGGAACCAAAGTTGGAGTAGGTGCCAGCGAAGGTGCGCTGGGCCAGCTCGGCGATCTGGCCGGTGAGCTCAACGCCAGTCGGGCCAGCGCCGACGATGACGAAGGTCAGTAGCTTTTCACGCTTGGCAGGATCCTCTTCCAACTCAGCCTTCTCGAAGGCGGAGATGATGCGGGAGCGGATCTCCAGGGCGTCGTCAAGCGTCTTCATGCCCGGCGCGTGCTCGGCAAAGTGGTCGTTGCCGAAGTAGGACTGGCCAGCGCCGGCGGCGACGATGAGGGAGTCGTAGCCGTAGGTGCGAACAGCGCCGTCAAGTTCTGCGGAGACGGTCTGTTCCTTGATATTGATGTCAGTGACTTCGCCGTTGACGAAGTTGACGTTGTCCTGATGGCGCAGGAGCTGACGCGTGGACGGGGCGATTTCGCCGGCGGAAATGACGCCGGTGGCTACCTGGTAGAGCATCGGCTGGAAGAGGTGGTGGTTCTTCTTGTCGATGAGGGTGATCTCAACATCCGCGTTCTTGAGCTTCTTAACGGCGTTGATGCCGCCGAAGCCGGCACCGATAACAACGACGTGGTGGCGGCCGTTACTAGGGCGGTGGGGAGTTTGCGCCATGGTGATTGAATACCTTCCTGAAGAAAGCTTGATTATTTTACCCGAGTCAGTCTAAACCTTTCTAGCGGTACATGCATACTTTATGGGTTATTAACTGGCTTTTTGGGCCGCGCCTCCACCTCTTCGTGGCCCGCTGGTTTTACTCTAAGTAAATACGTGTGTGCGATGAGGAAGGCTGGCTAGAGCGTGTATTCCCACTTGGCATCGATTGACGCTGCGACGTGGCCCGGCGTAGCAACCGTGCCCTCACCGCGTTTGCTGCGCTTTACGGGCGGCCGGACTGAAGCGGAGTTTGCGCAGGCCTGCGCCAAAGCAGGGGTGGAGCTGGAAGGCGAGGAGCCGGATCTGGCTGTGCTTCACGACGCTCTCTTTTCCCGCATCGCCGACTCGGGCTGGCTGGGCCTGGCTGAGTCTTATATGGCAGGGGAGTGGACGACGCCCGATTCCGATCGCTTGGTCAAGGTTCTCCTGCGGCTGTTGGGGGTGGGGTATCGGCCGAAAGCGAAGGAACTGGCGGTCGAGACTTCGAGTCCCGGCGAGCTGCCCCTCGATGTGGTGAAGCTGTACGCGGGTGACTCCTTGAGCCATTCGGGCGGAATTTTCGCCAGTGGCGTTCCCACCACGGTGCGCGAGGCGGTCCGCAGCTATAGCGCGCGGGTGGGGAGCAAGGAACCCAAGGAGCACTTCGTCGATGTGACGAGCGTGACCGAGCCTACGCACACGGACCGCGAGGACTTGGGTGATGCACAGCGCCGCGCTGCACAGTGGCTTCTCGATGCCACCCGCACCGGCGCCGGCACACACCTTCTGGTGTACCCGGCGACTGGGCTGCAGGTAGCAGTACAAGCCGTTGCCCGGCGCGCCACCGTTGACGTCCTTACGGGCGACACAGAGCAGCAGGCGCTGTTCGATGAACAACTGCTTCTCGAAGGCGCCGCCGACTCTGTCCATGTGCAGGGCATCGAAACGGCGTTGCCCAATCCGAAGAAGTGGCGTGGGCGCTATGACGCGATTGTCAGCGTAGAGAAGTTAGAGACGCTATCGCCCCCCGAGCGCCGGCGCTACGTACAGATGCTGGATCGCTCGCTGGTCAGCGGTGGGCGTGTGGCTGTGGCCTCGTTGTTCGCCACCGACGCGATGACCCCGGCCGCTCGGTCTGCGATTCAGGTTCTGCGCGCCTATATTTGGCCCGGATTAGACTATCCGACGATCGAGGAGACACACCGACTCTTT
>NZ_KV813889.1:74195-163423 GCF_001813755.1 Corynebacterium sp. HMSC074H12 | reverse complement strand
ACGACACTGCTACCAAATAGCCGGTCGCAACAACGGGCACGTTGGCCCTGCTCTCATTCATGGAATTCTTCTGCGCCGCGGGCTTACGAAGTACACCATTCTGCCGGTAAGCCTCCTCCTCGGTACGCGGTCCAAATCGAAAGCTACCTGCCTTTTCGCACCATCAAGCGTGGTAAATTCCTCACCATGGAGCGCACGTATAAGTGGGAGCATGTCGAGACTCCCCTCATCCGGAACGAGGCCGCAGTTCATTTTTTAGGAGCCGGTTTGACCGCTTCCGGAGTGCAATACGGCGATGGATACGAGGCCACGTGGGAGCTGCGCGCCGCGGAGAACTGGGTGACCGAACGTGTGACGGTGAACGTTGAAGGCGACGGATGGGGGCGAAGCCTCGAGCTGTTTAGGTCCGAGCAAGGCGTGTGGTCGGCGGAAACCAATGAAGAGGGTGCCCAGCCTGAAGATCTGCCCTCCCCCGGTATCGTCCAGTCAGCCGACCTGAAAGCCGCACTCGATTGCGATCTCGGTCTGTGCCCTCTCACCAACACAATGCCTATTCGTCGCTTGACGCTGCTTGAGACTCAGGTTCCGAAAACGCAACTGATCATGGCTTGGATTGATATGCCGTCCCTCCAGGTGATCGCATCAGACCAGTACTACAGCTCCGTCGATGCTGAAACTGTCCGATACGAAAGCGGAACACGGGGAGTCGACGTCGAGTTGGAGGTCGACGGTGACGGAGTGGTCGTACACTACCCTGATCTCGCACGGCGGGTCTGATCCGGAAGCAACTCTAACTAAGCTGGGCGGTATGAACGACCTGACCATCGCGCCTGGCCCAGGGATCCCCGGGGGTCTGGTCATCGTCGCCGCCGACCTGACGGAGCGGTTCGCGAAGTCGTCGGGACCAGGTGGCCAAGGCGTCAATACTACGGACAGCAAAGTGCAGCTTTCCGTCGATATCGCTACGTGCTCATCGCTTTCCGACGCCCAGCGTCGCCGCGTCCTTCACAACCTCGAACACCGCCTGGACGGCACAGTGCTCACCGTGAGCGCGTCGACGCAGCGCTCGCAGGTCCGTAACCGCACCGAGGCGCGAGAGCGCATGGCCGCCCTCTTGCGTGAGGCGCTCGCTCCGCTTCCTCCCCCGCGGCGCAGGACCAAGCCGACGCAGAGCTCGGTGCGACGCCGTCTCGAAGCGAAAAAGCGGCGCTCGGAACTCAAGTCCACGCGACGGCAGCCCCAAATTTCCTAGTTCGAACCATCCGCGTGCATATCCTCACGCTGACGGACCTGGTTCGGGTAACCGCTACGCTGAGACAGCTTGGACCGGTTGAATCCGCTCGATTTCCGAGAGGATCTTGTCTTCCGCCACGTCCAAGTCATATTGAGCCTGTAACCCGAGCCAGAACTGGGGGCTCATTCCGAAGAACTTAGCCAAGCGAAGAGCAGTGTCCGCGGTTACAGCCCGCTTTCCGTGGACAATCTCGTTGATCCGGCGGGGCGGAACGCCAATGGAGACGGCGAGCTTGTGCTGGGTGATCCCCATTTCCTTGAGAAAGTCCTCCATGAGGATCTCACCGGGGTGAACCGGAGGGAGCTTGTCAGTGGTAGTCAACGATCTCAACCTCCTCTGGCCCCGCGGCGGACCACCGAAAACAGATCCGCCACTGGTCGTTGATTCGAATGCTGAACTGACCCCGCCGATCACGTCGCTCCCGCGTTGGGTGGCAGCCGAACCACAAAGGATCAGTCATCTGCTATCCCATCGACTAATTCCTGCAGGTCGCAGGACCTTCGCGGAACCGTCAGTTCAGTGCATTTTGAATAGTTCAACACACGTTGTATTGTTCAGCACATGCTGACTATTGCTTCGCGCCTCGACGTCATGAACCGGCTCGGCCGGGCCATGGCTGATCCGACGCGTTCCCGAATCCTGATGACCCTACTCGACGGTCCGGGCTACCCGGCCGAGATTTCGCAAAGCTTGGATCTGACCCGCTCGAACGTCTCGAACCACCTGTCCTGCCTACGCGATTGTGGCATCGTCGTCGCTGAGCCGGAGGGCCGTAAGACCCGCTACGAAATTGCCGATCCGCACCTCGCGGCGGCGCTCGAAGCGCTGGTCAACGCGACGCTGGCCGTCGACGAGAATGCCCCCTGCATCGACACCGAGTGCTCGGTGCCCGGCTGCGGCGAGAAAGGAACGGACGCATGAGTTCAGCATGTGGATGCGAACACGAACCCGCCACGGAGATCGAAGAGCTCGATCGGCCATGGTGGAAGGACCCCGAGCTACTGCTACCGATCTTCTCCGGCGTAGCCCTCATTACAGGACTGGCGCTGGACTGGTCCGACTTGGAGACGCCCGCAACGGTACTGTATTGGCTTGGCCTGCTGTTGGGCGCTTACACGTTCGCACCTGGAGCGATCCGGAACCTTGTCACGAAGCGCAAGCTCGGCATTGGCTTGCTTATGACGATCAGCGCGGTCGGCGCGGTGATCCTTGGTTTCGTCGGAGAGGCCGCGGCGCTGGCGTTCCTGTACTCGATCGCCGAGGCGCTTGAAGACAAGGCGATGGACCGGGCCCAAGGCGGACTGCGGGCACTGTTGAAGCTGGTACCGCAAACCGCGACCGTGCTGCGCGACGGTACGACGGCCGAGGTCGCTGCGAAGGACCTTGAGGTTGGCGAGCTAATGGTCGTACGCCCCGGGGAGCGGATCGCCACGGACGGCATCATTCGGTCCGGACGCTCCAGCCTTGACACCTCAGCGATCACCGGAGAATCCATTCCGGAGGAGGTTGCGCCCGGCGACGAGGTACCCGCGGGAGCGATCAACTCCGCCGGTGTGCTGGAGGTCGAGACGACCGCAGCTGGAACGGACAACTCGCTGACCACACTCGTCGACCTCGTCGAGCAGGCGCAGGCGGAGAAGGGTGACCGCGCCCGGATCGCCGACCGAATTGCCCAACCCCTAGTGCCCGGGGTGATGATCCTGGCGGTGCTGGTCGGCGTGATCGGCTCGCTGTTGGGCGACCCCGAGACTTGGATCACCCGTGCGCTGGTGGTCCTGGTCGCAGCGTCGCCGTGCGCGCTGGCAATCTCCGTGCCGCTGACGGTCGTGGCCGCGATCGGCGCGGCCAGCCAGTTCGGAGTAGTCATCAAGTCCGGCGCGGCGTTCGAGCGACTCGGCGGCATCCGTCACCTAGCGGTAGACAAGACCGGAACCCTTACCCGCAACCAGCCCGAGGTTACCGGAGTGGTCCCGGCAGACGGATTCGATCGGGCGCAGGTGCTTTCCTTCGCGGCGGCGGTTGAGCAGCAATCGACGCACCCCCTCGCCGCGGCGATCGTGGCAGCGGAGCCCGAAGCGCCCACCGCCTTGGATATCAGCGAGGAAGCCGGTCATGGCATCGGCGGCACCGTCGAAGGCCGACGGGTGCTGGTCGGCAGCCCCCGATGGATCGACGCCGGGCCACTGAAGGCGGACGTTGAGCGCATGGAGTCCGAAGGCCAGACCTGCGTCCTAGTCACCGTCGATGACGCTCTCGCCGGGGCGATCGGGGTGCGCGACGAGTTGCGGCCCGAGGTGCCCGATGCCGTGCAGTCCCTGCACGACAACGACGTGGAAGTGAGCATGCTCACCGGCGATAACACTCGCACCGCCCGGGCGCTGGCTGAAATCGCCGGAATCGACGACGTGCGCGCCGAGCTGCGACCGGAGGACAAGGCAAGCATCGTCGCCGAACTCTCCTCCAAGACGCCGACGGCGATGATCGGCGACGGCATCAACGACGCGCCGGCACTGGCGGGCGCAACGGTGGGCATTGCGATGGGAGCAACCGGCTCTGACGCCGCGATCGAGTCCGCTGACGTCGCCTTCACTGGCCACGACCTCCGGCTGATCCCGCAGGCGCTGCAGCACGCCCGCCGAGGCAGCAGGATCATCAACCAAAACATCGTGCTGTCTCTGGCCATCATCATCGTGTTGATGCCACTGGCGATCAGCGGTGTACTGGGCTTGGCCGCCGTCGTGTTGGTACACGAAGTCGCCGAAGTCATCGTGATCTTGAACGGCCTGCGGGCTGCACGAGCGAAACGCTGAGGCTGTGACCGGCAAGTCTTATAAGGGTTAAACCACGCGCCGAGCGCACACACGTTGGACCAGGCGAGTCATTCGAGTTCACCACCTGGTCCTTCTCGATGCGTGCAGGCACGGGAACTGTGGGGGAACCTAATAGTTCAACGGTTCGATACCGCTTGCAGATTCTTCACACGAGGTAGCGGAATGGACCGAGGCCGAACGAAAACCCGAGTTAGAGACAGCGCTCTTCAACCTACCCCCAATAACGCGAAGCGTCATTAACGCCTCGCGTTACACGTTGAACTTGAACTCGACGGAGTGTCGTCGATAAATAACCATTTGATGCGCGCGTGCGGAATTAACAACGAAATACCGCTAAAACAGACAACATATGGGGTGCACAGAAACACATATAAGTTCTGCGGAAAACCTATAGGGTGCGTCGCTAAAAACCGCTGTGCGCGAAAAACATAAAGGGTTTACGGACCCGGTCCCAGACCCCTCAATACTCTGAGCCGGAAGAATGGAAAGTGGAAGGTTGATGTATCCCCACTATTTATTTTTTCCGTTTTTCGGAGTACATCGGGAGCTACAACTGCGGACCAGCTCTGTGTGAACTAGATGAGAAGGCGCAGCAGCGAATCATCGACGCTGGACAGTTGGTGCTGCGGGCACGCGAGCGGCACCCCCAGCGGTCACTCGCGGAGCACTACAACCCGTTATCGATGGACCCAATTCTGCTCAAGGCTCACAACAACTTGGACCGGGAAGTCGATAAGGCTTTCGATGTGGCACGCAAACTCACCAACGAGCGCCAGCGCCAGGAGCTACTGTTCGCCAGCTACGGGGAGTTGGCGAGGGGCTATGTCTCCTCGCTTTCATCAAAATCGAAACCACCAGCAGGGTCGTTCCCCGTGCGGGTGATTTTGATCGGTCCCGCTGCTGGGTGTAGAACCCTGTCGCTGGCAACGCCGGGAACTATGACTGTGCCCGACGAGAACACGTCACTGCCATAACGCGGCTCACGGTAGACGAACATGGGTCGTTCACTACTACTGGTGGATTTCGGTTTTGGTGGTGGGGGGATTACCGCCGCCGGCCTCGATTTTTCCGTTGAGGAGGTCGTTGACTACTTCCCGATGGTGAAATGGGCCGATGGTGAGGTAGAGAGGAACCAGTCACCTGGAAGAGATCGATCCAGTCGCTGGTGTGCAATCTGGGAGGTAGGGTCGCGGGGTCGATTCCTCGCGAGCGCAACCATGATTGTGTCTCTGAACGTGATGAAAACAACCCTGCCCTTCGGAGAATTTCCCCTATCCCGCGTCCCCGGGCAGTGAAAACGGTGTGCACCATCGCCTGAAAGGCTTTGCGCTGCTCTATCGGAATCTTCGGGTCACCCACCCGGCGGATCACTAAGATCCCCCCGTCAACGTTTGGCTGTGGCCGGAAAGCAGACCTTGGTACTCGGGAACCAAGGTGAAACGTGAACCATGGGGACCACTGAGCCGTCATCATCGTGCTTGCACCTACCCCGGCCCGGCGGCGAGCGACTTCCCACTGCATGAGGAGTACAGCGTCAGTCCATGCCGGCGCATGCAACAACTTTCGAAGAATGGCAGTGGTGAGGTGAAAGGGAATGTTTCCCACAATGACGCAGGGAGTGGCGGGTAACCGGAAGTTAAGGAAATCATCATGGACCACTTCGACCGCCGCCGAGGCGGTCTTTTTTGTGAGTTTGGCAGCTAGTTTTGCGTCTACCTCAACTGCCGTTATCGCCCTCCCCAAGTGGGCCATCGGGTGAGTGAGGGCACCGCTTCCTGGCCCGATCTCAATGATGGGGCCGGAGGTTTGTTTCACAAGATCGACGATGGAGTTGATGATCTTGTGGTCTGTGAGAAAATTTTGGCCATGCTCGTGACGGCCGTATCCGTATGCAGACATCAGGTGTGCTCCTTGGAGTTGAAACGGAGCCGGGCATGACAAATAGCCGCCCGGCTAAAGGACCGGAGCGGTTTCTAACCTGCGGGAGGGAGAAAACCGCCTTAGCGGCTGGTGAGCGGCCGCATGAAAACGGAACCTGAAATCAACATGGGCCTATCGTATCCAATTAATTTCGCAGGGTCCAATACGGTGAGAAAGAAGACAACCGCACCGCAACAGTGCAAGACCTCTCTGGATTGGAATTTGTCCTACCTTCGGCTCGTCGTACAGACGCCACTGGCGTATTTTGTCTCTGGGCAACGAGGGGGAGTTACCCCCACCTCCGGATGTTTTTAAGGTGCACCCCTTATTACGCTGTGGTGCGGGAGTAGTTTTGTCCGACTGATCGGACTACCCACCGACGTGGGGCGGGTAGTTCGAGGTCCCAGCAGATGATCGCGTCGATTTCGCCGCGTTCAAAGGATGCCACCATGGCGTCGTAGTCGGGGCGAGCCACATTCTTCTTTGACGCGGAAATGGACTGATCGACGTAGTTATGTCCTATGTCCAACGTCCAAGCCACGCTGCTTTGCAATGGCTTCACAGTCCTGACGCTGCCGGTCGATGGTGAGGCCATCCACGTCAGCGTCTCGCGAGATACGAAGGTAAATAGGAGCGCGTGTTGCCAAACGCTTTTAATAAGGCCCTTAGCTAACATTGAACTTAAACTCGACCACGTTCCGTAGCCGAATAACCTTTGGAGCCGCGCCGTCAGTTAGCAGAGATGTGGCACCGCAGCGCCTAGGCAAGAGGAGGCAGATGAGTATCGACGATATCGCGGACCACGTCGATGTCGACGCCGAAATACTGGTGCACCAGGATGTTGCGGAAATCCCGAATCTGAGGCCAGACGATCTCAGGGTGCGCGCCGGTGATCTCATCGGGAAGATGGTTCACGGCTTCGCCGGACTGCGACTCACAGCGGCACCGCCTCGGCGAGCGTCGAAGCGGATACCGGGTGCCTGAGCAACTGGGCAGGAAACACGTCGATGCCATCGCGCCCGAACAGAGCGCGACTCTCCTCGAGCAGACCAGACGCACGCATCAGGAGACGTCCCTCCGCAGGGTCCATCCCGACGAGGATGTCGATGTCCGATCCTGCAGACGCGGTGCCGCGCGCGACGGACCCGAACAACTTCGGGTTGGTCGCGCCGTACCGATCGATGAGCACCTGGAACTAGTCAAGACGCGCAACGAGAATCCCGCGTAGGGCAAGCGTCTCAGGCGTCATGACGGTCTCAGACATGCTTCCGGGGGAAACGGGCCCGGCAGCACGTCGACATGGAGCTTTGACATTGAAGCGGAACTCCACCGCGTTCTTAAGGGCCGACGACATTCTCCCGTCTCACCGCCGCACCAGGCGGCACTGACGCGCTGCCACCACTTACAGCCGGTCGTCTCGCCCGCCCGCCATGACGCACTCAACGAACGAGCGATAGAGCAGGCTTACACGCGTCTCGCACTAAACGACCGGGCAGCAGCGTCACGGAGGTTCCGAAGTAGCGGCTATCGCAGTGCACCTAAGGGTTTGGTGAGGGAACCAGCCATTCGGCAGCGGTACGGAACGTAGCCCTCAGTTGCGGGTGCTCCCGCACGATCTCTCGCTGCCGCTCCGCCGGCAACCCGAGCTCGTGCAAGACGTTGAGGATTACGACCGCGGTCGTCACCTCGACGACGGCGATCAGCTCCTCGATGGAATGGTTGGGCGTTCTGCCCTCGTGCGCGAGGTCATTGCGGGCGCGCGTCGTCCACTTCGCCCAATGGTCGACATCCGGTAAGAGCTGTGCGATCGCTTCCTGATCGGGTCGCGCGGCGAGGGCATGGAGCCGATCACGGAGGGTCGGGTCGTTGCGGATCGCCCCCTTGAACCTGTTTCGGTGCTCATCGGGAACCTGCGCCAGCATCGCCTCTCGCATCGCCCTGAACTCCGCGTTGGGGAACGGTTTCTCGTCGATGCGGAGGTTGCGGTGCAACACCTCGGCAGCATCGACTGCCGTCAGAAGATTGTTCTCAACAAAACGGGCCGGTGCGTAGCGCAAGCCCAAGATCATGTTTGTCGCTGCCTCCAGGCGGCCATGGGCCTCGCACCATCGGGGCATGACCTCCTCAAATGGGATCGAGCCGCAGGTGAAGAACATTCGGTGGTGATCGACGACTTTCGCGTCGTGTTTTCCAAGCGCGGCCGGTGAGTAGAGCACATCGGCACGTCGGCGCGGCAGCGGGCGGCCATCAGGGAAGTGCGACTCGGTCCCGGCAACTTCCAGTCGGAGCCAGATCACTCCGGCCGCGCGATGCGTCGCCAGGGAGATCAGGTCCTGCACCAGGCTCGCCTCCTGCAGAGCAACACTCAGAGAGAATGGTTCGGCTGGCACGACGCAGATGGACACCGTGTCCCGCATACGTCCGACGCTTCCTCCCTTGCGCTGGTCGAAGAATGGAAGCGTGTGCGTGTGCTGAAGGCGATACTCAGTGTCGTCGACCACGACCGATTGCGCCTCGACCGGCTTCACCGAGATACGCCCGGTCCCATCGATCTTGCCGTCGGGAGCCCCGAGGGATCCTTCGAACACAGAAGACGCCGCCCAGAGACTCAGATCCTCGACTGAGACTTCTGCCCTAGCGAACGCCGGATCCGCGTCACCGCTGACATGCGCGCCGATGATGGCGACCGTCGCGGTCACGGTCTGCTTATCAGGGCTCGCCACTCGCGCACCCATGGTCCTTCTGGTGCTCCTAGGAACACAGCCAAGCAGTGTGATCTCCCTGAGCTCGGCCACACCGTGCATGACTTCCCAGGTGCGGGTTCCTTCGTGAACAGCAGTCCATCCAGACGAGTCCGTCGTCAAGATCCGATCCTCGAAGGTGCCGATCAGCGACAGAGAGAGACCATCTTCCGGGTCGTACCGTAGGACACCCGGGACCTTCTCGCTAGGGGCTTCCGGCAGCCACCACACGCCAGCCCACTCGCCGGCCTTGTCGAGGTTGAGAGGATCATTAGGCATCGTACTCCCGGTCCCGGGCTCCTTCCTGTCTTGCGGCCAGATGTCAGGTCGAAAATCTTTACTCCACCACATGCCCCCCACGTAGGACAATCTACAGCGAGATCATGGTCAACTGAGATCGGATGCGGCGACTGGCACACAATCGCAGTTCGACGCGACGGCACAGCCCTCGCAACTGGCAACAATCAGCGAGGGCAGACCGACGTCGCCCGGTGGACACACGTGTCCGGGGTCTTTGCCGGCTACCTACACACCGTCGGCTTACACGAAGACGGCACCGTCGTCGCCGTCAGCGACGACAGCAGAGGCCAGTGCGATGTCCAGTCATGGACCGGCATCACAGCGATCGCAGCCGGAGCGAGACACTCGCTCGGGCTGCGGGCGACCACACCGAGCAGCAATGCAATGTCAACGCCTGGGCCGCTCGACCACAGATGAACTGAAGTCCAGCGTGCCCGATAATCGGCGGTCGATCACACGTTGAATCTAAACTCCACGCAGACGACATCCTCAGCCTGCTAGACCTCGCAGACCGCCAGCTCGCCAGCAGCCGCTTTGACACGAAGCTCTCACCGCCTACCGGGCGCGCAGTTCCACGGGCACAGCCTTAAAGCTTGCGGATAAGCTCTGCATCAGCCACGAGGTTTTGCGTGAGCTTCTCAGCTTCAAGCCCACTCAAGTCACAGCTGTCGAAACGGGCCAGCCAGTCGGCCCGAACAGCGGGGGAGTCGAACCAGGTTGCGCGCTCGGCTTCAATATCCTCGATGCCGCTCAAGGTACGGCCGTCGCGGGTGCGGATCTCGAGGTCGTCGACAAGCGGGGCAATCGCTTGAAGCCCTGGGACGATGGCTTTAAAGCCCGACGTATGGGAAACCTCATTGGTCCAGCGCGGGTAGCGGCTCACACGCTGCGCCTCCAGGTAGCGCTGGACCACGCCCAGCCTGGAGACCTCCTGCGCCACCGCCAGGCCCACGACCTTCACGCGGAAACCCGCAGACCGAAACTTGGCTATCTCACCCGCGATGAATTCCGGGTTGGACAGCGTGTTCTCAATGATGAGGGAGTGCCCGTGCTGACGGCCATACTCAATCAGCGAGGACATCCAATAGGGCACCGGCCCATTGGTGAGTACGTCCATGCGTAAGGGATCGCGCTCCACAATCTCGTCGAGGGCGGGGTGCAGCTTCCGAATCTCATCGGAATCAAGGACCGCGTGACCGTTCTTTACCGATTCAATGGCCGTTGATTTGCCTGACGCTGGCTGCCCCGCCACATAAATGACCTCTGGAACAGCCGGACCATGAGCATTCGATCGGCCGAAATAGCTGGCTTGCAGAGTCTTTAGCCGTTGCTCCATAACCTGCGGATCAACGGGGAAGTCAGCGGCAGAAAGCATAGGCTATGCCGCTTTGTGCTCGGAGGAGAGGGCTTCAAGCCGCTGCGCAAAGAGAGCCGCAGCGGATCGGATGGCTTCGATGTCAGTTGCATCAACCTCGCCAACCATGTCCTCTACCAGCCAGTTCTGGCGAATCCACCATTGCGATTCAACGTCGTTGCCTGCTTCAGCGGCCCTAGTGAGGTAGGCAGCTTTCAGCGAGGACGCAACCTCCTTCATGGCGTCGAAGGCTGCGTACTCGATCTCCGGGACTTTGGCGGTGCTCATGGCGCTAAGAATAGCAGCGCCACGGCGGTTTTAGCCGTTGATAATCTGCGGGTACGCCAGGCCCTTGAGGCCCTCGGTGCCGAACTCCACGCCGTAGCCGGAGGACTTGATACCGCCGAAAGGCACACGCGGATCCACGGCACCGTGGCTGTTGATCCAGGTGGTGCCAGCCTCCAGCTGAGCAGCAACTTCCAGAGCGCGCTCGCGGTTGGAGGACCACACGGAGGAGCCCAAGCCCACGTCCAGCTTGTTGGCCTGCTCGATGGCCCAGTCGAGGTCGGTGTACTTGATAATCGGCAGTGCCGGACCGAACTGCTCCTCGACGACCAGCGGGTTATCCGGGTCGATATCCGCCACCAGGGTGGTGGGGTAGAAGTAGCCCGGCGCGTCGTAGTCCGGGTCGCCGCCCAGCAGCACGCGGGCACCCGAGTCCTTGGCAGCGTTGACGAGCTTGTCAACGATGTCGAACTGCTGCTTGTTCTGCAGCGGGCCGAGCACGTTCTCTTCCTCCAGGCCCACGCCCATCGGGGAGGCCTTGGCCACCTCGATGAGGGCTTCGCAGACGGCGTCGTACAGCGACTCCGGCACGTACACGCGCTTCATCGCCGCACAGGTCTGGCCGGTGTTGATGAACGCACCCCAGAAGAGGTCGCCGGCGATCTCCTTCGGGTCGGCGTCGTCCAGCACGATGCCGGCATCGTTGCCGCCGAGCTCCAGCGTGAGGCGGGTGAGGTTGTCGGCGCTGGCCTCCACGATCTTCTTGCCGGTGGCGGTGGAACCGGTGAACATGATCTTGTCGACGCCCTCGTGGGTCGTCAGCGCCGCACCAACCTCACCGGCACCGCTGACGACCTGCAGGATGCCCTCCGGCAGCACGGAGTTCACGACCTTGAGCAGGCCTAGTACGGAAAGCGGGGTGTACTCGGAGGGCTTGACGACGACCGCGTTGCCCATACGCAGCGCCGGCGCAATCTGCCAGATGGTGATCATCATCGGCCAGTTCCACGGGCCAATAGCTCCAACGACGCCGAGTGGGCGGTAGTTGACGGTGGCGGTGATGTCATCATCGACGGCCGTGTAGTTGGGGTGCTCGAAGGAGGCGGTAGCATTCAGCCACGCAGAGCAGGCGCCGACCTCGAAGCGGGCGTTCGGGCCGTTGAGCGGCTTGCCCTGCTCACGGGAGAGCAGCTCCACCAGCGCTTCGGCATTGGCCTCCACCGCAGCCGCAGCCTTGGTGAGCAGCTCGCAACGCTCTTCGTCGCTCAGCTTGGCAAAGTCCTTTTGTGCCGCGCGTGCGGTCTCAACTGCAGCGTTGAGGTCCTCTACGGTGTTTTCTGGGGCGCGGC
This sequence comes from Corynebacterium sp. HMSC074H12, assembly GCF_001813755.1. NCBI lineage: Bacteria > Bacillati > Actinomycetota > Actinomycetes > Mycobacteriales > Corynebacteriaceae > Corynebacterium > Corynebacterium sp. HMSC074H12. Next base: position 151,349 of record NZ_KV813889.1, on the reverse strand, counting down.
CAACGACCTCACCGGTGGCGGGGTTGAGGATGTCACGTCCATTCTCGTCCGTGATGGCGTTGAGCAGATCAGCGTACGTGGCGAACTGAGTCATGAGATCTCCTTCAGGGAAGTCGAGGGCCCCGCGAGCAAAGCCCAAAAGTTACTTTTGTTTAGGATGTTACCTGCACCACATCTACAGGCTTGACTCTGAGTGCACACAATTTGTCCAAAAATGTGCCAGTTCTCACGATATGATTCCAGTTATGTCTTCCTCCGCCGTTGAACATTTCGATATCGCGTCGTGGCGCACCGCGTCATCCGATTCTTTTGGACAACTCGACGTGGACGCCGAAGACCCCTCTTCCTTTCACGCCACGCTGCGCTCCACGAAGGTGGGGGACATATCCCTCTTCGACATGCACACCTCCCCGCACACCGTGAACCGATACAAGGTTTCCACCGACGAGGTCCCTTTTTGCAAGCTCAGTTTGCAGATCACAGGCTCCTCAACCATGAGCCAGGACGGGCGAACCTGCGAGCTTCGCCCGGGGGACCTAGCGCTATACGTCACCCAGCGGCCCTACACCCTGCGCTATCCGGAGGAACAAAACACCCTCATTGTTCACTTCCCACAGAGCTTCCTCGACATCTCACCCGCGCAGATCCAACGCCTCACCGCGAATCCGATCTCACGCTCACACGGCCTCGGCGCGGTGGCCGTGCCCCTCTTTGAACAGCTTGCCAAGAACCTGGACCTATTGAAGGGCCCGCATGCCACGGCCCTAGTCCGCTCGGCGCTGACCATGCTGGTGTCAGTCTTGGCCTCCGACGTCGCCGACGAACCCTCTGCAGGCACACTCCTGTTCAACCAGGCCACCGCCTACATCGAGAAGCACTTGGGCGACCCGGACCTAGGCCCGAGCACCATCGCCCAAGCACTCTTCGTATCGGTACGCCACCTCCACGCCAAGTTCTCCGAACAGGGCCTCTCCGTAGGCAGCTACATCCGAACGAGGCGCCTAGAGCACATCCGCAGAGAACTCGTGGACCCGCGGCACTCCGAGGAATCGATCAGCCACATCAGCGCCCGCTATGGCCTGCACGATCCCTCGCACCTGTCACGCATCTTCAAGGCGGAGTACCACAAGTCACCGAGTGCGTACCGAGCAGCGGCCAGCGAATAGCACCGGCAAGTTTGGCATAAAAGACAATGCTGGCACCTCTCACAAAGGAGGTGCCAGCATCATTATCAGCGAATTTAATGCACTATTTATGCATTCGCGTACGGGTCGCGCATAGCGATGTACTGCAGCGAGGTGTACTCGTCCAGGCCCTCAGCGCCGCCCTCGCGGCCCATGCCGGACTGCTTCACGCCACCGAATGGGGCAGCGGCGTTGGAGATGACGCCGGCGTTGAAGCCCATGAGGCCGAACTCGAGGCCGTCACCGATGCGCCACATGCGGTCCGAATCCTCGGTAAACACGTAGGAGGCCAATCCGTACTCGGTGTCGTTAGCAATCTCAATTGCTTCCTTCTCATCGGAGAAGGTCAGGATCGGAGCAATCGGGCCGAAGATCTCCTCCTGTGCCACGCGGGCATCACGAGGAACGTTCGTCAGAACAGTGGGGGAGTAGAAGTAACCCTTGCCCTCACCCGGCTTGCCACCGACGATAGCCTTGGCGCCCTTGGCCACGGCATCGTCGACAAGCGCGGTGATGTTATCCAGCGCCTTCTGCTCCACGAGCGGACCACAGGTAACGCCCTCGTCGAGGCCGTTGCCCACCTTGAGCTCACCGATGCGCTTGGCGAACTTCTCCGCGAACTCATCAGCGATGGACTCGTGAACGATGAAGCGGTTGGCGGCGGTGCAGGCCTCACCGATGTTGCGCATCTTGGCGCCCATTGCGCCCTCGACGGCCTGGTCAATGTCGGCGTCCTCAAAGACGATGAACGGAGCGTTGCCGCCCAGCTCCATCGAGGTGCGCAGGACGTTGTCCGCAGCTGCCTTGAGCAGAGTCTTGCCCACCGGGGTGGAGCCGGTGAAGGAAACCTTGCGCAGACGAGAATCCGCCATGATCGGCTCGGAGATAGCAGACGCAGACTTACCGGAGACCACGTTGACCACGCCAGCCGGAACGCCAGCATCAATCATGGTCTGTGCGAAGTACTGGGTGGTCAGCGGCGTCAGCTTGGCCGGCTTCACCACCATGGTGCAACCAGCGGCGATGGCCGGTGCAATCTTACGGGTAGCCATGGCCAGCGGGAAGTTCCACGGAGTGATAAGCAAGCACGGGCCCACCGGCTTACGACGGGTCACCATGCGCAGGGTGCCCTCCGGCGCCGGCAGGGTACGGCCGTAGTCACGAACGGCCTCCTCGCTGAACCAACGCAGGTACTCAGCGCCGTAAGTAACCTCACCGTAGGACTCTGCCAGCGGCTTGCCCATCTCCAGGGTCATCAGCGCAGCGAACTCGTCCTTGCGCTCCTGCACCAGGTCAAAAGCACGGCGCAGCAGGTTGGAGCGCTCGCGGGTGGACGTGCGTGCCCACTCATCCTGCACGGCGCAGGCGGCGTCCAAAGCCTTCTTCGCATCCTCAGAAGTAGCGGAGGCAAGGGTGGCGATAACTTCACCGGTTGCCGGGTTTTCCACGTCGAAAGTGGATCCATCGGAGGCGTCTACCCACTCACCGTTAATCAGCAAGCCAGTCGGAACCTTGGCCAGCAGCTCGTCAATATTGACCTTGTTGTTTTCACTCATGGTTCTTTTTTACCCTCCCAAATGGAATTTGTCTGCCAGTTGGCGTGCCGCACCCGAAAGAAGTTGAACATCCGCCCCAACCAGGGCAAATGATGCGCCGGAAGCTATGTATTTCTGGGCCTGTTCAAGGTTGAAAGCGTTGACGCCTACCTTCTTTCCGGAAGCGCGCACGGCTTCAAATGTGTGATTAACCGCCTCGATCACATCCGGATGGGTCTGCTGACCCAGCAGCCCCATGGAGGCCGCCAGATCAGAGGGACCGACGAAGATGTTGTCCACCCCGTCAAGAGCCACGATTTCTTCCACGTTCTCTACCGCGGTCGCAGACTCAATCTGCACCGTGAGGCTCACCGTATCTGAGGCATTGGCGAGGTAGTTCTCCACGCCGTTCCAGCGTGAGGAGCGGGCCAGCGCCGAGCCCACGCCGCGCACGCCGCGGGGAGGGTAGTGCATGGCTGCTACGGCAGCCTCGGCTTCCTCGACGGTATCAATCATGGGCACCATCAAGTTTTGTACACCCAGGTCAAGGTACTGTTTGATGAGTGCCGTGTTGTTTACTGGCACGCGGACCACGCGCGTCACGCCGTAGGCGTCGGTAGCCCGCAGCAGAGAGAGGATGGTTTCGAGGCCATAGGGCGAGTGTTCGCCGTCGATCAGCGTCCAGCTAAAGCCAGCCGAGGCGATGATCTCCGCTGCAGCCTCCGAGCCGGAACAGATCCAGGCGCCAACGAGCGGCTGCTCGGCCTTTTCTAGGACGTCCGCGAAAGTGGGCGGCAGCTTTACTGGAATCGGCATGTGATGGACCCCAACTTTCCATAGTCTGCATGGACGGTATCGCCCGGTTCAACCCACATGGGCTTGGTGAAGGAACCGGCCAGGATGATGTCGCCGGCGGCAAGGCTATCGCCGTGCGCATGAAGCTTGTTGGCAAGCCAAGCCACGCCCATTGCCGGGTGGTTGAGCACAGCCGCGGCCACACCCGTATCTTCGATGGATTCGTTGCGGTAGAGCAATGCAGACACCCAGCGCAGGTCGACGTCTGCGGGATCCACCGGGTTGCCGCCGTAGATCATGGCGCCGAGGGCTGCGTTATCCGAAATGGTGTCGACAATGGTGCGTCCCTCCATCTCAATGCGGGAGGAGAGGATCTCTAGAGCAGGGACGACATACTCAGTAGCGCGCAGCACGTCGAAAATGCTGCAATTCGGCCCCTTTAGCTCCTCCTTGAGCACGAAGGCCAGCTCAACCTCGATGCGGACGTTGGAGAACTGCGCGTGCTCGATAGTGGAGCCGTTCTCATAAACCTGGTCTTCAAAGATTGCGCCGTAGTCCGGTTCGGTAATTCCCGTGGCCTCCTGCATAACCTTGGAGGTCAGGCCAATCTTACGACCGACGAGACGGCGCCCGTCTTCGATGCCGCGGCGCACCCACTCGCGCTGCACCGCGTAGGAGTCCTCAATGCTCATCTCCGGGAAACGGGCGGTCAGCAGCGGGACCATCGACCGGTCCTTTTCGGCTTGCGCCAATTCATCTGCGATAGCGATGTGCTGTTTCTCATCCAGCATGTATTTCGCTCCTTACTGTGTTATTGAACGTGACTGTGGTGTTGTAATGGTTGTTAAACGTTGCGGTTTCACGTGAAACGACAACGCGGCCCCGCGTTATGTGCGCATTATCGACGCCGCGGGACCACGTTAATCAACCTGAGTGCTTAGGCCGTTTTAGAGCTGGTTACCCAGCTTGTACTCGCCCTGCTTCCACTCCGGCATCTCCTCCGAGTCTTCCTTACGGGTGTAGGAGAAGCCGTCCGCACCAATGGTGGCCTCGAGCTCGGACTCATCCTCGCGAGCGACCAGCGGCACCGGGTTGCCATCCAGGTCGAGGACGGTGGAGCCATCGCGGTACCAGGACGGAACAACCGGGGTTCCCCACCAGTCACGGCGCTGGTTATCGTGGACATCCCAGGTCACGACCGGGTTATCCGGGTCGCCGGTGTAGTAGTCCTGGGTGTAGATCTCTACGCGGTGGCCATCCGGGTCACGCAGGTACAGGTAGTAGGCGTTGGAGACGCCGTGGCGGCCCGGGCCGCGCTCAATGCGGTCGGATTCGCGGAGCGCACCCAGCTTGTCACAAATCGCGATGATGTTGTGCTTCTCATGGGTAGCAAAGGCGATGTGGTGCATACGCGGGCCATCGCCACCGGTCATGGCGGTGTCGTGCACCGTCGGCTTACGACGCATCCATGCAGCGTAAACGGTTCCTTCCTCATCGCGAATGTCCTCGGTGGTGCGGAATCCGAGCTCTTCCATGTACTTCACTGCGGCAGTAACGTCCGGAGTGATCTGGTTGAAGTGATCGAGGCGAACGAGCGCACCAGGGATGTGGGCGTCGTATGCCCAGGCCAGACGCTCACGGTGCTCAACCTCGTAAAAGAACTCGTACGGGAATCCCAACGGATCCTGTACACGCACGGAGTCACCGATGCCCTTGACGAAGCCATCCTTGTTACGGCGAACCTCGCAACCACGCGCCTTGTAGAACTCCTCGGCGAGGTCCAGATCCTCCGGCGAACGAACGCGGAAGGAGAATGCAGCGACGGCAGCGACGGGGCCCTGACGCAGCACGAGGTTGTGGTGGATGAACTCCTCGTAGGTGCGCAGGTAGATTTCGTTCTCGTTTTCCTCGGTCACGACGAGACCGAGGGTGTCAACATAGAACTTACGGGATGCAGCGAGATCGGTAACGATGATCTCCATGTAGGCGCAACGCAGAATGTCGGGGGCCTGAATGTCAGCCATGATGGCTCCTTAGTGTGAATTAGTAATGGGGGAGTGGAGAGGGCATGCAGACGTTACTGGTCCTGCTTGCCAAAGACCGGGTTGTGCACCTTGTCCAGGTTGATGTGGACGGCCTGCTGGTCGGTGTAGAAGTCGATCGAGCGGTAGCCGCCCTCGTGGCCCAGGCCGGAAGCCTTAACGCCGCCGAAGGGGGTGCGCAGGTCGCGGACGTTATTGGAGTTGAGCCACACCATGCCGGCCTCAACGTTCTGGGCAAAGTTGTGGGCACGTTTCAGATCCGAGGTCCACACATAGGCGGCAAGACCATACTTCGTGTTGTTCGCCAGCTCGAGTGCCTCTTCGTCGGTATCGAACGGGGTGATAGCAACAACGGGACCGAAGATCTCTTCCTGGAAGATTCGTGCGTCCGGCTTGACGTCAACGAAGACGGTCGGCTGGACAAAGTTGCCTTCCTCGAAGCCTTCCGGGCGCTCGCCGCCGGCGGCCAGGGTGGCCTCCTGCTTGCCAATCTCGATGTAGGAGGTGACCTTCTCGTAGTGCTCCGGGTGGACCAGGGCGCCGACCTCGGTGGTCGGATCGGAGGGCAGACCCACCTTCACGCGCTTAGCCTGGGCGGCGTAGCGCTCCACGAACTCATCGTAGATATCGCGCTGAACCAGGATGCGGGAGCCAGCGGTGCAACGCTCACCGTTGAGGGAGAAGACACCGAAGATACAGGCGTCGATAGCGGTCTCCAGGTCGGCATCGCTGAAGACGATGGCCGGGGACTTGCCACCCAGCTCCATCGACAGGCCCTTGAGGTGCGGGGCTGCGTTGCCGAAAATGATCTGGCCGGTGCGAGATTCACCGGTGAAGGAGATCAGCGGGACGTCCGGGTGCTTAACCAGCGGGTCGCCGGCGTAGCCTTCCTCGCCGAAGCCGTTGACCAGGTTGAAGACGCCCTTCGGCAGGCCAGCCTCCTCGAAGATGCCCGCCCACAGCTGTGCGGACAGCGGAGTGAACTCAGCAGGCTTGAGGACGACGGAGTTACCGGTGGCGATGGCCGGGGCCAGCTTCCAGGACTCCAGCATGAACGGGGTGTTCCACGGGGTAATCAGGCCCGCCACGCCAATCGGCTTACGGTTGACGTAGTTGATCTGGCGGCCCGGTACCTTGTAGGCGTCGTCAGCCTGGGCGACAATCAGGTCAGCGAAGAAGCGGAAATTCTCCGCAGCGCGCTTGGCCTGACCGTTGGCCTGGGTGATCGGCAAGCCGGAGTCGAAGGATTCCCAAGCAGCGAGCTTGTCTGCGCGGCTTTCGACGATGTCGGCGATCTTGTTGAGGACGCGGGCGCGCTCACGCGGCAGCGCCTTGGACCATGGGCCGTTCTCGAAGGCGTCCTTAGCGGCGGCGACCGCCTTGTCAATGTCCTCCGGCTTGCCAGAGGCGGCCTTGATGTAGGTCTTATTGGTTACCGGATCCAAGACCTCGAATTCATCGCCGTCGATCGACGGGACAAACTCGCCGTTGATGTAGTGAAGAATCTTCTCTGGAAGGTCGGTGGGCTTAGCAGCATCGTTGTTAATAGCCATGAGTGCTGTGAACTCCTTAATCGTTTTTCTTGCGATAGGTGTTGAGGGTGGACAGTCGGTGTTGCCTGGCCACTTTTTCTATGTAGGCGGGTTCCGCGCCAGCCTCGATGAGGCTGACCAATTGCTCGTGCTCGCGCGTTGACTCTTGGGCTCTCTCCGGCACGTAGCGGAAGGTCGAGACGCGGTGGTATTCCAATTGCTTCCATTGGTCCACCACCAAGTCCTTCAACCTCTCGTTCGGGCACTTGGAGAAGAGAACGCTATGAAATTCTTTGTTGAGCTGGGTAAATTCTTCTGGATCGTGGTGGATATCGAGCTCCCGCATGCGCTGGTTGATCTCTCGCGCCCGGGCAATATCCTCCGCGTTGAGATACGGGGCGGATTGGGCCGTGGCATTGGCTTCCACGGTGGCCACGATGTCCATGGATTCGTAGTAGGCCTCGCGATTGTAGGTGGTCACGCTGGCACCGACGTTGCGTTCGTAGGTGACCATCCCTTCCGCTTCGAGTTGCCGAATAGCCTCGCGGACGGGAACTACGCTGATCCCCAGTTCATCCGCGATTGTTGCCAACACGAGGCGATACCCGGGCTCATAGTCGCGAGTCCGAATCCTTTCACTTATCCAGTTATAGGCTTGTTGGGATTTACTTTCCCCGGCTGGTGCTGCGGTTTGCGTCATTGACCACCTGCCTTTCCATCACGGAAAGCGATGTAGGCTTCCTTGTTCGCTCCGGTCGGCGGGAAGAGCCCATCCAAGCTGGCGCCTTCCTCCACCTGGGAAGCGACCCATTCGTCCTCGTGCTCCTTGGCGAGGGCACCTTCGGCGACTTCGGCTGCGATATCGCGGGGGATGACCACGACGCCGTCATCATCACCAACGATGATGTCACCTGGGAGGACGGTGGCGTTTCCGCAGGAAACAGCGATATCGCTATCCCACGGGACATGCTTGCGGCCGAGCACGCAGGGGTGAGCGCCCTGGGTGAAGACGGGCAGGCCGATCTCCTTCACAGCCTCGTAGTCACGCACGCCACCATCAGTGACAACGCCGGCTGCACCACGTACCTTGGCGCGCAGTGCCAGAATGTCACCCAGTGTTCCTGAGCCGGATTCCTGGCGGGCCTCAATAACGATGACCTCGCCTTCCTTGACGGTGTCGAAGACTTTCTTCTGCTCGTTGAGGCCACCGCCGTGGGACTTGAACAGGTCCTCGCGGCCGGCCACGAAGCGCAGGGTGCGGGCAACGCCCACCATCTTGGTTCCCTTAGCCTGCGGGTACACGCCTTCGATCACGGACTGGTTGATGCCGCGCTTGCGCAGCTGAGCGGACAAGCCGGCGGTCGGGGCCTTCTCCAAGGCCGCCTTGAGCTCGGGATCGAGGCCGACCGCATCCTTAGGAGGAAGGCCGGCGGATTCGCGGTCACCGTAGGCGTCCTCGCGCTGCTTATCATCCACGTAGGGCAGGTTGCCCAGCTGCGGATCGAAAGAGGCGGGGACCTCCTTCACGGTAGTCTTCAGCCTGCCGGAGCTCACGCCACCTGGCACGTCAACCTCGACCTCAACAACGTCACCAGGCTCAATGACAGAGGAGCCGGCCGGGGTGCCGGTGAGGATGATGTCACCGGTCTCCAGCGTCATGTGCTGGGATAGGTCGGCCACAAACTGTGCGAGCGGGAAGATGAGATCCTCATCAGAAGATGTTCCCTCCTGAACAACCTCGCCATTGACCCAGGTGCGGAGGCGAAGACCCTTGGGGTCGATCCCTTGGGCGTCGATAAGCTCCGGCCCGATGGGGGTGTATCCATCGCGGGATTTGGAGCGGGTGTTGGAGCCCTTGTCCTGCACCTTGTAGTCATACAGACCAATGTCGTTCGAAGCCGTCACGTAGGCGACGTGTTTCCACGCATCCTCAAGCGATACGTTGCGGGCCGGGGTTCCGATGATGAGCGCGATTTCTCCCTCAAAAGCCAGCAGCTCCGTTCCCTCGGGGCGTTCAACAACCCCGCCCGATTCAGCCAGCGTGCTAGTCGCCTTGAGGAAGTAGCTCGGGGTCTTGGGCCAGCGACCGCGCTGCGCCGCGCGGGACTCAAAGGCCACATGGACAGCGATCATTTTGCCCGGTTTAACCGGCAAGAACTCAGGTACAGCCATGAAGAATCCTTAATTGTGAACAAATCCTTACCCAGATCGTATATTATCCCTACCACCACCGCAAGTGGTTCAACTCACACACATTTCCATATATGGCACACCGCATGCCGAAAGGAACCAGAATGTCGCACACATCTGACACGCCGGCAATTTCGACGGCCGAACGCCGCCGCGTCGTCGCCGCGACAACCATTGGTACCGCTATCGAGTGGTACGACTACTTCCTCTATGCCGCAGTGGCCGGACTCGTGTTCAACCAGCTCATGTTCGGCCCGCTCGAGGGTGGCCTAGCCACCATCATTTCCTTCCTCACCGTGGGATTGTCCTTCCTATTCCGACCCGTCGGCGCGTTTCTGGCAGGACACTTCGCGGACCGCTTCGGCCGCCGCGTGGTCCTCATGGTCACGCTCCTCGCCATGGGTGGTGCGACCACCCTCATCGGCCTTCTGCCTACCTACGAGACTGCCGGAATCTGGGCGCCGATCCTCCTCATCACCTTGCGCATTATTCAGGGCATCTCCGCAGGTGGCGAGTGGGGGTCCGCCGTACTCATGGCTGTGGAGCACGCACCGAATGACAAGCGCGGTCTCTACGGCGCCGGCCCGCAGATCGGCGTGCCAGCTGGCCTGCTGCTCTCCTCCGGCGTCCTCTCCATCATGAACACCATTGCGCCTGGCGACGCCTTCATGAGCTGGGGCTGGCGCGTACCTTTCCTGCTCTCCTTCGTCCTCATCCTGGTGGGCTACCTCATCCGCATGGGCGTCGACGAATCCCCGGTCTTTGAAGAGATTGCGGAGCGTGAAGAAGAGGAAGCCACCAACCCCATTGGCAAGCTCTTCAAGAGCTTCACCCCGCTAGTCGTCGTTGCGGCCCTCGTTTTTGCAGGTAACGGCACCGTCGGCTACATGACTACGGGCGGCTATATTCAGCGCTACGCCACCGATCCCGACGGCCTCGTTGCCCTCGACCGCGGTGACGTCCTCAACGCGGTGACCGTCTCTGCCGTCACGTGGGCATTGATGACTTTGTTCGCGGGATACATCTCCGACTATATCGGCCGCCGAAACACCTACCTCATCGGATTCATCCTGCAGGGAATCGGCGCTGCCGCCCTTTTCCCGCTGGTTAATACGGGCAGCCTGGGGCTTCTCTACGGCGCACTCATTTTCCTGACCGTCGGCCTGGGCCTGACCTATGGCGCGCAGTCCGCGATGTACGCCGAGCTTTTCCCCGCCTCCATTCGCGCCACCGGCGTGTCCATCACTTATGCGCTTGGCTCGGTGTTGGGCGGCGCCTTCGCCCCCATGATCGCTGCTTCGCTCGTGGAGGCTACTGGCACCACCTTCGCGGTGTCGGGCTACCTCGTCTCCGCCTCGATTGTCGGTTTCATCTGCGCCTTCATCCTGCGTGAGCGCAAGGGAATCGCTCTCGGCGCAGAGCACGAGGCCGAGCAATCTCAGGGGCACTTCATCTTCAGCCCGCGCTAGGCGACGTCCCGTGCGCAGATCATTGTGCAGGAGCCGCGTATCATATATGATTCTAGAAATAAGACCCAGCTCACATCCTCCAGACGCCTTGAACTGAGTCACCACCTCCACGAGCAAAGCTCACAGAGCGATGGGGGAGTAGATACCACCCCCATCACTCGCTTTTGTTCTCGACCACGACAACCCGCTGACTAAGGAGTCCACAGTGCAGTTCCACCACAACGGCTACGTTTCGGAAGATCCCCGCGTGCACGAGCCCGCCGGGTATGGCATCGATCGCGCCTCTGAGCTTCCCGATGAAATGGACGTCCTCATTGTGGGCTCCGGCCCGGCCGGCATGATCGCGGCCGCGCAGCTAGCAATGTTCCCCGACGTCAACACGCGCATCATTGAACGCCGTCCTCACCGCCTCGAGTTGGGCCAGGCCGACGGCATCCAGTCCCGCTCCGTAGAAACCTTCCAGGCCTTCGGCTTTGCCAAGGAAATCACGGAAGAGGCCTACGAAATCACCGAGATGTCCTTCTGGAACCCCGATCCGCAGGACCGCTCCAAGATTGTTCGCGGCGCCCGCCCGATTGACGACGAACACGGAATCTCCGAGTTCCCCCACCTCATTGTGAACCAGGCTCGCGTGTTGGACTACTTCGCCCGTTACGCACGCCGAGCACCCGGCCGAATCGTCCCGGATTACGGCTGGAACTTCGTCTCCCTTGAGGTAGGGGAGGGCGACTACCCCGTGACGGTGCACCTCGAGGATGTCGACGGCAACCCGCGCGACGTACGCGCTAAGTACGTCGTGGGCTGCGATGGCGCAAAGTCCCGTGTCCGTAAGTCCATTGGCCGCTCGCTCAAGGGTGACCAGGCCAATCACGCGTGGGGCGTCATGGACGTTGTCGTAGATACCGATTTCCCGGACTGGCGCACCAAGTGCGCCATCCACTCACAGGCTGGTTCGATTCTGCACATCCCACGTGAGGGCGGCTACTTGTCCCGCATCTACGTCGACCTCGGCGTCGTGCCGGAGGATGACAACCACAAGGTCCGCTCCACCCCGATTGAGAAGATCATCGAGAAGGCTAACGAGATTTATTCGCCCTACTTCATCGACGTCAAGATGGTCGCTTGGCACTCGGTCTACGAGGTGGGCCACCGACTTGTCGACGCGTTCGACGATAACAACGAGGATCCGCGCGTCTTCCTTACAGGCGACGCCTGCCACACCCACTCGGCCAAGGCCGGCCAGGGCATGAACGTCTCCATGCAGGATGGCTTCAACATCGGCTGGAAGCTCGGCCATGTTCTCGACGGCCGCGCCCCGAAGGAGCTCCTGACCACCTACCACGGTGAACGCCAGCCAGCTGCCCAGAACCTCATCAACTTCGACCGCGAGTGGTCCACCCTCATGGCCACCCCGACCGAAGAGCTCGATGATCCCGAGGCAGTCGAGAAGTACTACGTTTCCGCGGAGGAATTCGCCGCCGGCATGATGACGCAGTACGAAGAAAACCTCATCGTCGGCAGCACCGAGCACCAGAAGCTGGCCGTCGGCTTCCCGGTGGGCAAGCGTTTCAAGTCCTACGAGGTTCTGCGCCGCTGTGACGCGTACCCCCAGCACCTGGGCCACCAGCACACCGCTGACGGCCGCTACCGCATCTACGCCTTCGCTGATGCACCCAAAGCCGGCGAAACCTCGAAGCTCAGCGAGTGGGCCGAGAAGGTCGGCCCCATCCTCGCCAAGTTCACCCCTGAGGGCGCCGACGAGAACACCTACTTCGACGTGAAGGCCATCTACCAGCAGACGGACCACCACGAGTACGAAATCCTCGACGCTCCACTCCTGTTCCGGCCCCGCAACGGCAAGTTCAATATCCCGAACTGGGAGAATGTTTTCAATGCTCTGCCGGGAGACAAGGATATCTTCCACACCCGCGGCATTTCCCGCGACGGTGCCGTCGTCATCGTTCGCCCGGACCAGTACGTAGGAGCGGTCCTTCCGCTGGATGACCCAGCTGCCGTCGAGGACTACTTCTCTTCCGCGCTCATCAAGCTCACCTAGTTCCGGTTTCACGTAAAACCAAGAGGGCTCAGCACAACGCTGGGCCCTCTTTCAATGCCGCCGCTAAGCCACCACGGACAAAAAGAAACCTAGGTGCTGCCAAGTGCAACACCTAGGTTTCACGTGAAACAACCACGCTTCGACTTCTACTGCAGGAGGGTCCTATCGGACGTCGCTCCCTTAATCTTCGCGAACTCCGCCATGAGATCCTCCACTGTGAGCTTCGCCTTCTGCTCGGCGTCAGCGGAGTAGATGATCTCACCCTCATGCATCATGATGAGGCGGTTTCCCACCTGCAGTGCTTGGGCCATGTTGTGCGTCACCATCAGAGTGGTGAGCTGGCCTTGCTCCACAATGCGCTTCGTCAGTGTGGTCACCAGCTCCGCGCGTTGCGGGTCGAGGGCGGCCGTGTGCTCATCCAGAAGCATCACCTTCGGGTTAGTAAAGCCGGCCATGAGCAACGAGAGGGCCTGGCGTTGACCGCCGGAGAGCAGCCCCACCTTGGTCCCCAGACGCTTCTCTAGGCCGAGCTCGAGGGATTCCAGCTGTTCCACAAAGATGGCCCGGCGCGCGGAATTGAGACCCAAACCGAGGCCGCGCTTCTTGCCGCGCAGGTACGCCAAGGAGAGATTCTCCTCAATCGTGAGGTTTGGTGCCGTACCCGCCATGGGATCCTGAAAGACGCGCCCGACCTTCCTTGCACGCTTGTGCTCCGGCTGGCTCGTCACCTCCTGGCCGTCGATCGAGATCTTTCCCGAATCCGGGATGAGCCGGCCCGCAACGGAGTTCAGCAGTGTCGACTTTCCCGCACCGTTAGAGCCGATGACAGTGACAAAGTCACCGGAGGCAAGTTCCAGAGAGACGTCGCGAAGCGCACGGCGTTCGTTGACCGTACCTGGGAAGAAGGTCTTCGAAATCTTATCTACTTTGAGCATGATCTAGGCCTTCCTCTTCCCGCGCACCTTCGTCATACGCGGCACCAGCAGAGCGACAATAACCAGCAGCGCCGTGATGAGCTTCATGTCATTCGGGTTAAGGCCTACCTGAAGCGCAGCGAAGATGATGAGACGGTAGATCACAGAGCCCAAGGCCACCGCCACCACGGCCATCCACAAGCGCGACTGGGGGAGTACCGCTTGTCCCAGAATGACGGATGCCAGACCAACCAGGATGAGTCCGATACCCATCGAAATGTCGGCGAAGCCCTGGTACTGCGCGATGAGAGCACCGCACAGGCCCACCAGGCCATTGGACAGGGCCAGGGTCAGGATCTTGGTGAAATCGGTGGACACGCCAAAGGAGGTGATCATCTGCTGATTGTCACCTGTTGCGCGCAGCGAAAGTCCCAGGTCCGTGGACAGGAACCACACGATCAGCAGGCAGAGCAGCACCGCACCCAAGGCGAGCAAGCCCACCCCGGCCCACGACCCCATTACTGCATCCAGCGGGGTAAACACCGAATCTTGGGAGAGCAACGGAACGTTGGCGCTGCCCATGATGCGCAGGTTGATGGACCACAGACCAATCATGGTGAGGATACCCGCAAGCAAACCGTCGATGCGGCCTTTCGTGTGCAGAAGCCCCGTGATGCAGCCGGCGATAAAGCCGGTGACAAAGCCCGCGGCCGATGCCAGAAAGGGATTAACCCCATTCGTAATGAGCACGCCGGCCGTCGCAGCCCCGGTGGTAAAGGAGCCATCGACGGTCAGGTCCGGGAAGTCAAGGACGCGGAATGTCAGGTAGACGCCCACGGCCATGACCGCATAGATGAGCCCTAGCTCGAGTGCACCAATCACAGCGTCTCAGCCTTCTCCATGATCTCCTTCGGTACCTCAACGCCCTGTGCCTTCACGGCATCCTCGTTAATGACGTAGGTGTACTCAGAGGCGGTTTCTACCGGGGTCTCGGCCGGGTCTGCGCCGTCCTGGAGGATGCGCAGCGCCATCTCACCGGTCTGGCGGCCCAGCTCCTTGTAGTCGATACCGATGGTGGCGGCAGCACCACCTTCAACGGCACCCGAGTCCGCTGCGATGACCGGGATGGTCTTGTCATTCGCTACCTTGATGAGCGAAGAAATGCCGGAAACAACCATGTTGTCGGTCGGCACGTAGACGGCATCGACATCGCCCAGCGCTTCTACGGCCTGCGGGATCTCCGTCACGGAGGTCACCGTCTGCGACTTCACCTCAATGCCCTTCGGCTTAGCGGCCTCTGCCAACTGTTCCACCTGCACCTTGGAGTTGACCTCGGCGGAGGAGTAGACCACGCCGACGGTCTTGGCATCTGGAACCAGTTGGGTAATCAGTTCAACCTGCTCCTCGATGGGCGCGGCGTCAGAGGTACCAGTGACATTCTTGCCCGGCTTATCCAGGGACTCCACCAACTCCGCCTCCACCGGGTCCGTTACCGCGGTGAACAGAAGCGGCTTGTCCTTGATGGACTTGCTCATGGCCTGTCCGGCTGGGGTGGCGATTGCCAGGTAGAGGTCGTGGTTAGCATTTGCCATCTGCTGCGAGATGGACACCGCGGTGCCCTGCTCGCCATTGGCATTCTGGATGTCCCAATCCACGTCCACGCCCGCCTCCTCGAAGGCTTCCTGGAAACCATCCGCAGCGGCGTCGAGGGAGGGGTGCTGAACCAGCTGGTTGATACCGATGGAGTAGGAGTCTCCACCACCGGAATCACCGCCGGCGTTGTCCGAGGATGAGGAGCACCCCACGAGGGCGGCGGCGCTCAGAGCGAGAGCGGAGAGAGCAGCAGCAGTTTTAGAGAACATAACGGTCCTTTTCTACTCTAGAGTGACTGTTGTGACCGTTATTTAAGCCTCTTTCCATGCGTTTAAGCAGCAGTTTTGTGAATATTTTTCCCGCGCGGGGGTACTTTTAGCCCTCCAAAAGCTATACTGTGACAGTTTTAGAGTTCTATATCACATGCTTAAGCTGCATGTTTCCTACATCACTGACGCCGAGGCGACCCTGCTGCGCCCAGACCCCACGGGGGTACCCGCTCACATTTATCTGTACGGCAGAAGGTATCGGTGTTAGAGTCAGTGATGTGAAGAACATTTCTAACCTTTGGTGGTGGCGCGCGTAACCCGCGGGCCTCGTTGTTCTCCCATATTTAAGGCCCGCAGCTGCGGGCTTTTCGGCGTTTTGCTCTCTTAAAAAGCTCGCGGCAGCACACAACATCGTTAAAGAAAGACACCGTATGCCGTTTACAGCCAAACGCGAGGTCGGGTACACACCCGATGCCAGTGCGCTCTTTTACGCCCTCGCCACGCCGCAGGACTCCTTGCTCTTAGAATCAGCGGACATTGAATCCAAGAAGAACCTCACGTGTATCGCGATCACCAAGGCAGCGCTCAAAGTCGTCTGCCGCGGCCAAGAGGTCACCGCTACCGCATTAACGCCCGCTGGCCAGCTGCTCCTCGACGAGCTTCGCCAGGACTTCCGCTCCAGGATCAGCCAAGACAGCGAGGAGAGCACCACCTTTAGTTTCGAGCTTTCCACCGAGCACGATGAGCGCGCCCGCCTCCGCGCCACCTCCACCGCGGATATCCTGCGCACCTTACAATTCAGCCAACTGTATTCCAGTGAATCACTGCCCTTCATCGGTGGCGGTTTCGCCTTCGACTACGTCGAAACCTTCGAGAAGCTACCCCCGGTTCCCGACGGACTCAACGGATACCCCGATTATGAGTTTCTCGTCGCCGAGCACGTCCTCACCGTAGACCACCTGACGGAGACCGCGAAGATCGAGGGGTGGGGCGTCGACAAGCAGGCACTCGAGGAAGAGCTCGACCGCGCCGCCCGCACCGAGCCCATCACGCCCCAGCCCCCACAGCCACTCACCACGATCTCCGCGCGCGCCTCCATCGACGACGCTGCTTTTCGACGCCACGTGGAGCGCCTCCAAGGCAACGTCCACGCCGGCGATATTTATCAGGTGGTCCCTTCCCGGGCGTTTAGCCTCGACTGCCCCGACGCCTTCGCTGCCTACCGCACGCTGCGTGAGACCAACCCCTCGCCGTACATGTTCTACCTGCGCGGCACCGAGCACGAGCTTTTCGGCGCTTCCCCCGAATCCAACCTGAAGTACACGGCCACCGACCGGCAGGTACAGCTCTACCCGGTCGCCGGCACCCGCCCGCGCGGTGCGACCCACGAGCTAGACATCCGAAACGAACTCGAGATGCGCACGGATTCCAAAGAGGTCGCCGAGCACATCATGCTGGTGGACCTGGCCCGCAACGACCTCGCCCGCGTCGCCGTCCCCGGCACCCGACAGGTCGCTGATCTGCTCCAGGTGGACCGCTATTCCCGCGTGATGCACCTGGTCTCCCGCGTCGTCGCCACGCTGCACGAGGATTTCGACGCCCTCGACGCCTACCGCGCCTGCATGAACATGGGCACTCTGACCGGCGCGCCGAAATTGCGCGCGATGGAGCTTATCCGCGAGACCGAGGGCACTCGTCGCGGCTCCTTCGGGGGAGCTATCGGTTACCTGCGCGGCGATGGATCCATGGATAACTGCATCGTCATCCGTTCCGCATACGTCAAGGATGGCACGGCCGTCGTCCAGGCCGGCGCGGGGGTCGTGCGCGATTCCATCCCCCAGTCCGAAGCCGATGAAACGGTCCACAAGGCCTACGCGGTGCTCAGTGCCATCGCCCAGGCACACAACGCATCCCTGGAGGTCATCCGATGAACCCACACGTCGTCCTCATTGATAACCACGATTCCTTCGTCTACAACCTCGTCGACGCCCTCGCCGGCTATAACACCACCGTTTTCCGTAATACGGTGCCGGTGGAGGAGGTTCTCGCCGCCCAACCCGACATCATCATCCTCTCTCCCGGCCCCGGCCATCCGCGCGACGCTGGATCGATGATGCAACTTGTCGACGCCTCCCTCGGCCGCATCCCCATCCTCGGCATCTGCCTGGGTTTCCAGGCGCTGCTCGAGCACTTCGGCGGCACCGTCGAGCCCTGCGGCCCAGTCCACGGTTCCTCTGTGCCCATGACGCTGACCGACGCTGGCGCGAAGCACCCGCTCTTCCAAGGGCTCACTACTGATTCCGAGCCAGATAATCCGAACTACGTGGGCCGCCTCGTCCCCGTTGCGCGCTATCACTCCTTGGGCTGCGCGAGCATTCCCACCCAGATGCGCAGCCTCGCGGAGACGGAGACCGACATCGGCCCTGTCACGATGGCGGCGGAAACCGTCGACGGCATGGCCCTCGGCCTTCAGTTCCACCCGGAGTCGGTGCTAACTCCGACCGGCCCCATCATGATCGAACGCTGCATTGAACAACTTTCTTCTCTACCCACCATGGAAGGAGCCAAGTAATGACCAATAACCACGCCCTCAAGACACTGCAGGAATTCCTCGATATCTCCGAACCGACCCTCGAGGAAGCAATCGAGGTCTTCACCCCGCTGACGGTGGGGGAGTATGACGACATCCATATCGCCGCCCTCCTTACCCACATCCGTACGCGCGGCGAGACCTTCGCCGATGTAGCCGGCGCCGCCCGCGCCTTCCTCAACGCCGGCCGCCCCTTCCCGGTTACCGGCAAGGGCCTCATGGATACCGCGGGAACCGGTGGCGATGGCGCGAACACCATCAACGTCACCACCGGCGCATCCCTCGTCGCCTCCGCCGGCGGGGTCAAGATGGTCAAGCACGGCAACCGCTCCGTATCCTCCAAGTCGGGCTCCGCGGACGTCCTTGAGGCCCTCGGCATCCCGCTTGATCTCGATCCGGACCGCGCGGTCCGCCAACTCGAGGCCTCGAATTTCACGTTCCTCTTTGCCCCCGCGTACAACCCGGCGGTTGCCCACGTGCAACCGGTTCGCAAGGGCCTTGGCGTCTCCACTCTCTTCAACACCATGGGCCCGCTGCTCAGCCCAGGCCACCCGGAGTTCCAGATCATGGGTATCGCCAACCCCGAACAGGGCCAGATCATTGCTGAGGTGTTCAAGGATCTGGGCCGCACACGCGCGCTTGTCGTCCACGGCGCCGGCACCGATGAGATCGCTGTCCACGGCACCACCCAGGTCTGGGAGCTTCGCGACGGCACCATAACCCACTACGAACTCACCCCTGAGGACCTCGGCATTTCCCGCCACGAGCTAGCTGACCTCGCCGGCGGCAACGGCAAGGAAAACGCCGAGGCCCTGCGCGCCGTCTTCGCCGGCACCGGAAAGCCAGCCCACCACGATGCGATCGCCGCGACCGCCGGCGCGATGTTCTACCTCAATGGCACGACCGACTCCATCCAAGAGGGCGTCGCGCATGCCGACCAGCTCATCAAGGATGGCACCGTGGCCGCATGGCTGAAGAAGCACGAGGAGGCGAACTATGGCTCTGCCGACCGTGCTTGAGGGGATCGTCGCCAAGCGCCGCACGCATCTGCCCGCAATCCGTGAGCGCCTGGCGCACGTTGATTTAGCTGCCCTCCCGCGCTCGGAGCGCTCCTTCTACGATGCGCTCCGCGGCACCAACCGCTTCATCATGGAGTGCAAGTCTGCCTCTCCGTCGCTGGGGCTGATTCGTGAGCACTACGAGCCCGGGGCCATCGCACGGGTGTACTCGCGCTACGCTTCGGCCATTTCGGTGCTGTGCGAACCGGATCGTTTTGGTGGCGACTACGACCACCTGCAGACCGTGGCTCTATCCACGCACCTGCCCGTCTTGTGTAAGGACTTCATCGTTGACCCCATTCAGGTCTACGCCGCTCGCTATTTTGGCGCCGACGCCATTTTGCTCATGATGTCGATCGTCGATGACGACACCTACGCGGAACTCAAGCAGCTGGCGGATTCCCTTGGGCTCGATGTCCTCACCGAGGCCATCACCGAGGAGGAGGTCGCCCGCGCCACTGCCTTTGGCATCGACGTGATCGGAATTAACAACCGCAACCTCCACGACCTCAGCATCGATCTCACTCGCTCCGAGCGCCTTTCGCACCACGTTCCCTCTGGCAAGGTCATCGTCTCGGAGTCGGGCATCCGCGACAACCAGACCGTTCGACGTCTGGGCTCTCATGCCAATGCCTTCCTCGTTGGCTCCCAGCTCACCGGCACGCCCGATATCGACCGGGCCGCACGTGAGCTAGTCTATGGCCAAAACAAGGTCTGCGGCCTCACGACGTGGTCAGCGGCCCAGGCCGCCCGTGCCGCCGGTGCCGTCTACGGAGGATTCATCTTCGAGGAGGCGTCCCCGCGCAATGTTTCACGTGAAACCGCGCTCGACATCATCGCCCACGAACCCGACCTCAACTACGTCGCGGTCTCTCGCCGCACCTCCGGCTGGGAGGAGCTTGCCTTCGACGACATCGCCGCCCTACAACTCCACGCGCCTTACCAAGGAAGCACCAAGGCAGAGCTCGAACTCATCTCCTCCGTTCGGGCGGTGGCAGGGGAGCGGGAGGTCTGGCGCGCCATCGACATGACAGCTGCCCATGGCCCCGCCCTTGCCTCCGCGCTTGCCGACGCCACCGACATGCTCATCCTCGACTCTGGCGCCGGCGGCACTGGCTCATCCTTCGACTGGACAACAGTTCCGGCCGGCGTCAAGAAGAAGGCACTACTCGCCGGCGGCCTCAATCCCGACAACCTACCGGATGCACTGCGCGTCGGTACCGTTGGCCTCGACATCAATTCAGGCGTAGAGGTTAACGGCAGGAAGGACACCGCGCTCATAGCCAAAGCCTTCGACACCATTCGTCACTTTACGTATTAACCCCCATCCCAAGCTTTGCTCCAAGCCCTAGCTAAAAGGAACACTATGACCAACCAACAGGACACCAGGGAGACCCTCCTACCCGCGTATTTCGGGGAGTTTGGCGGACAATTCGTTCCCGAATCCCTCATCCCGGCGCTCGACCAATTGGAGAAGGCCTTCGTCGATGCCCAGAACGATCCCGCCTTCCGCGAAGAGCTAGCCGGCTACCTTCGCGACTACCTCGGCCGCCCAACCCCCCTCACCGAAGCCACCAAGCTCGGCGGCAAGGCGCGCATCTTTCTAAAGAGGGAGGACCTTGTCCACGGCGGCGCGCACAAGACCAACCAGGTGATCGGCCAAGCGCTCTTGGCCAAGCGGATGGGGAAGACCCGCATCATCGCCGAGACCGGCGCCGGCCAGCATGGCACGGCGACCGCCCTCGCCTGCGCTCTGCTTGACCTCGACTGCGTGATCTACATGGGCGCGAAGGACGTCGAGAGGCAGCAGCCCAACGTCTACCGCATGGAGCTGATGGGCGCGAAGGTGGTTCCCGTGGATTCTGGTTCCGGCACGCTCAAGGACGCCGTCAACGAAGCGCTCCGTGACTGGACCGCAACCTTCCACGAATCCCACTACCTCCTCGGCACCGCGGCCGGACCCCACCCCTTCCCAACGATCGTCCGCGAATTCCACAAGGTGATCTCCGAAGAGGCGAAGGCCCAGATGCTCGAGCGGACCGGCGGCTTGCCGGATCTCGTCGTCGCGTGCGTCGGCGGCGGCTCCAACGCCATTGGCATGTTTGCTGATTTCATCGACGAGGAGTCTGTCGAACTCGTCGGTGCGGAGCCCGGGGGAGAGGGACTCGATTCCGGGCACCACGGCGCCACCATCAACAACGGCACCATCGGCATCCTCCACGGCGCCCGCTCCTATCTCATGCGCAATGCCGACGGCCAGGTTGAGGAATCCTATTCCATCTCCGCTGGCCTCGACTACCCGGGCGTCGGTCCACAGCACGCACACCTCGCTCAGACGGGGCGCGCAACCTACGTCGGCATCACCGACGCCGAAGCTCTCGAAGCCTTCCAGCTCCTCAGCCGCCGCGAGGGCATCATCCCCGCCCTCGAGTCCTCGCACGCATTGGCCTATGCCCTCAAGCGCAAGGATGAAGACATCACCATTCTCGTTTCCCTGTCTGGGCGTGGCGACAAGGACATCGACCACGTCCGCCGAACCCTTAGCGAGCACCCCGAACTCAAGATCACGGAGGACAAGTAATGAGCCGTTACGAGAAACTCTTCTCCACCCTCGCCGCACGCGGTGAAGGCGCTTTCGTTCCTTTCATCATGCTCAGCGATCCCGATCCCGAGACCGCCCTCACCATCGTCCGCGCGGCTGTCGCCGGTGGCGCCGACGCTCTCGAGCTAGGTGTCCCGTTCTCGGATCCTGTCGCCGACGGTCCCACGATCCAGGCCTCCCACATTCGCGCGCTCGCCGGCGGTGCAACGGTGGATTCCGCTATCGAGCAGATCCGTCAGATCCGCAGTGAATTCCCGGACCTGCCCATCGGCATGCTTATCTACGGCAACGTGCCCTTCACCCGCGGGCTAGAGACCTTCTATTCCGAGTTTCACGAGGCCGGCGCCGATAGCATCCTGCTTCCCGATATCCCTGTTCGCGAAGGCGCCCCCTTCGTCGCCGCAGCCGACAAAGCAGGAATCGATCCTATTTTCATCGCACCAGCACAAGCCTCCGAGAAAACCCTCGAGGGCGTAGCGAAGTATTCCAAGGGCTATATCTACGCGATTTCCCGCGACGGTGTTACCGGCACCGAGAAGGAGTCGGAGACCCGCGGGCTCGCTGACGTAGTGGGAAACGTGAAACGTTTCGGAGGTGCACCGATTCTCCTTGGCTTTGGAATCTCCACCCCGCAACACGTTGCCGACGCCATTGCTGCCGGCGCTGCGGGAGCAATCACCGGTTCCGCTCTGGCCAATGTCGTTGATGCCCACCTCGACGATGACAACCGCCCGAACGACACTCTCGCCGCTGCGGTCACCGACTTCGTCTCCACCATGAAGGCAGCCACCAGGCAGAAGCAGTCCTAGCTAAGTTCAAATCACAACGGCCTCTTTCCGTCAAAATCCGCGCCTACGCGCGGCAGGGCGGAAGGGGGCCGTTTCACGTGAAACGCTTCCCTAGAAGGGAATCTCCTCTCCGCCATTCGTGTAGCGATCTGTCGGATCAGTCATGTCGAATACTTCGACCATGGTTCCGTTATCCATTTCCACCTTCAGAGCCTGCGCGGCTTCGTGCATCTTGCGACGGTGAGCAACGACGTCTTCCGCAATGGTCCGGGCCCACACCTTCGAGGCTGGTGCCAATGGGCCGGTCGCTTCCGTGACCGCCCAGGTTCCGTCCTCGTACAGCCACACGACATCGCCGGTTACGGGATCCAGGATGTAAAAGGCCCGCCCGTCGGTCTTCATATTGTGATGGTGCTGGCACAGGGCCACCATGTTATCCGGATGCGTCGGGCCTCCATCCGCGTAGTTAATCCGGTGATCCAACTGGCAGGCCCATGCAGGACGATTACAACCAGGTGCCCGGCACGTACCGTCGCGGCCCTCGACATACTTTCGCGTGAATTCTGAAGGCTGATAGCCCTGACAAGCTTCCGGGGCAGTGGTGAAATCGCGCCTCACGGTCTTCGAAGCCGGAACGCCCTCGCCGTTCCACCCATGTCCTTGGACATAGACCGGCGCACCCTCGACGTCTTTTGCCTTGTATTCGTGGACGACGACCTTACCCGCCTCTGGCTCGATCTTGCCGGTAATGAGCAGTACCAGCGCATCGGCCATGGAGACGCCATGTTCCTTTGCTGCCAACTTG
Organism: Corynebacterium sp. HMSC074H12; assembly: GCF_001813755.1. Classification (NCBI taxonomy): domain Bacteria; kingdom Bacillati; phylum Actinomycetota; class Actinomycetes; order Mycobacteriales; family Corynebacteriaceae; genus Corynebacterium; species Corynebacterium sp. HMSC074H12. The sequence goes on along the minus strand of NZ_KV813889.1, from coordinate 127,927 downwards.
ATGGTTTCGTGGATGACGACACCCACGTTGCTATCCACTTCTAGCTCGATTAACCCACGTTCCCCGCGGGTGAGAAGAGAGTAGCGATTCTTCTTACGCTTGTCACGGAAGGATACGGAGTCATCGAGCACCTTGCAGATGTCTCGAACCTTGCGCCGTATCTTCTCTACTGAGGGAAAGACTTGATTCGGCTTGGTCGGCGTTAACCAGACGGATAGCTTCTCATCCACTTCCGCTATAACAGCCGCCGTCGGATTGCCAAGCTTTGCCATCACCTGATCGATAGCAACTAGCATCTGCATGTCCAGTAAACAGTCCGCCTTCTGCAGGGCACGCAGCTTCGGCATTTCATCAAGACGGATCAGCGCCATGACATTGCGCGCAACGTGAGCCGGAGATTTTCCGGTCTTTTGCCCGATGCGCATAAAGGCGGTATCGGAGTCCTCATCGAGTGGTGGTTGGACGCCTGACCAGAATTCGTACTCGATTCTGCGCATGAGCTGACCAGCCATGCATTCAGGATCACGCGGATTTGAGTGGGAAAAGTATGCAGTGGGAAGTGACGTAGATGATTGTGCTGTGGTTGCCATGGGTAGCTGCACCCCTAAATTTGCGGAACAATTCGTTCCCCCACACCCAGCTATAGAATACCTGTTCTAACAATAAAGCGCAAGCCCTCTCCCAAGAAAATGGGGCTTAGGCCCGAACCGCCACGGCCAGAACCGCAGTCTACGCATCGGGCCACTAGCCCCCTACACGGCTGCGCACACTCTCCGAAATTAGGGCAAGAAAAATCCCCCTTCGCCCAACTATCCATCGCGGGTATCATGTCGGAAAAGGGGGAGTAGAAGCTTCAGGGTTTCACGTGAAACTTAGGCCTTGCTGAGCTCTTCGTCAGCAGCCTCGGCATCTGCCTCGGCCTCTAGGCCCTCAATCTTATCGCGCGCGAAGCGGTCGACGATCATGGCGATGGCGCCGTCCCCTGTAACGTTTGCGGCGGTACCCACGGAGTCAATAGCGATGTAGGCGGCAATCATCAATGCGACCATCGAGTTATCAAAGCCCATATTCGCTTGCAGAAGTCCGACCGCGACCATCACCGCGCCACCCGGAACGCCAGGAGCAGCGACCATCATGATGCCCAACAGCAAGATGAAGCCAAGGGCCTTCCCAAGGTCAGCTTCCATACCATCAGCCATGTACACGATCGCGAAAGCGTACAGGGTGAGCTTGATCATCGAACCAGAAAGGTGAATCGTCGCGCAAAGCGGAATCACGAAACCTGCCAACGGCTTGGAGATTCCATTCTTCAGTGCGGCGTCGAGAGTGACCGGAATAGTAGCCGCAGAGGAAGACGTACCCAACGCAGTAAAGTACGCCGGGGCCATGTTCTTCAGTGCGGAGAATGGATTCTTGGCCGCAATCGCGCCAGCGATAATGTACTGCAGCACCAGGTAGACCAAGGTCATCACAACCGCGAGCAGAAGCACCTTAGTGAAGGCGATCAGCACGGTACCGATATTTCCATTCATACCCAAGGAGAGGAACATACCGAAGATGTAGATCGGCAGAAGGGGGATCACGAAACCCCAAATGACCTTGATAACGACGTTCTCAAATTCCTTCGTAAGTGTGTAAAGATTGTCCGACTTCACAGTCGTCATGGCTACGCCGATACAGAAGGACAGCAGCAGCGCCGTCATCACTTCGAAAGGCGCTGGCATCTCAACCGTAAAGTACGGCTCGAGAGCTCCCGCATCGATGTCAGAAACCTCGGTATTGAGCGTTTGTCCGGCCAGCAAAGTGGGGTAGAGGACCTGGGTCAAGCCGTATGCGATAAGCCCTGCCACGATAGTCGAGCCGTAGGCAATTCCCGCAGTAATACCCAACCACTTACCGGCACCACGCCCAAGGCCTGCGATTGCCGGGGCCACGAGAGCAAGGATAAGGACTGGAATGAAGAAGCCGAGGAAGTTTGAAAACAGGCCGTTATAGGTTGCGAAAGCCCTGCCAAACCATTCCGGGGCAAACTGGCTAACGATGATGCCCAAGACTATCGCGACGATAATCTTGAACAACAGAGAGTTGAGAACACTCTTAAATGTCATGATTGAATCTTTTCTATGGTTGCTACCACGCTGATCAGTTCGCTCGATAATAAAGTCTTTAATATCTACCAAGCGACACGAAATGTATATTACAGCAGCATGCGAATAAATTGAACTGACTTTCTCCCTAACTACGGGGCGGGATAGACTATGGGCATGCTCGTAGTCGGAATCATCTTCCTCATCGTGGCCGCCATCTTTATCGTCGTCGGCGGCCTAGCCTCGCTCCGGAAGCTCCCGGGTAATAGCGTCGTCGGTTTGCGCCTCGCGGAGATCCGCAAGACTAAGGAAGCTTGGGATAATGCCCACGCCGTTGCAGGACCGTTCTGGTTCCTCGCCGGCGTCGCTTTAGTGTTTGGCGGAATCATCGCGCTGCGGGCCGAGGGTTGGATGTGGTTGATCCCAGCACTCACGTTCGTCGTAGCTGTTCTCGCACTCTCGGTCGGTTCCAATATGGGCGCCCGCGCGGCGTATCTCTGGGATCAAGCCCACAAAGAGGATGAGGGTTGCGGTGAATCCTGCAACTGTGGCGACGGTGGGTGCGGGGGAGAGGCACCGACTGTCGACGTCTCCGCGGCCCGTGCTGCCGCAAAGCGTGCCGATAACGGCAATCTTCGCTAGAAATAAATAACGTAAAGTGACGCTATTATAGTGACATCTTGATTGCTCACGTTTCGTCACTAACGTAATGACAAAGGGCCATTTCAACGGTGGGTGCCACTCACCATTGGAATGGCCCTTTGTATGTCTAGCCCAATCTGAAGGAAGACTGGGAACTCAACGCCAACTTCGTGGGAAGCCGGCATCGTCTCGTGACAACCTTTAACCTACGGCGCACTATGGATGGCATGAAGAAAAGCGTTAACACCCGAGCAATCCGAATCATCGCCGCAGCCGCATTCAGCATTAGCGTTCTGGGCGCTGGGGCAACCTATGCCTTCACGAACGATTCACGGGGCGGACGACACGTAGCTTCGCCAGGGACCATCTATAGTGATGTCGGTACATCGTACGGATCCTACGATTTCGGCGGCAGTAGGGAAGAGGAGTTACCTGTGTGGGATGGCAAACTCAGTTAAGAACGCTATACCTCACACTATGGAACACGCCGATCAGATAGAGTAAGCACCATGACTACGTGTTCCCGCCGCCTCTTCCTCCTCGGTACTGCCACCACCTTCGCTGGTGCCTATCTCGCCGCCTGCGGCAAAGAACCTACCGCCGAAATAGCCGCGACGGATATACCCGTTGGATCAGCCATCATCGTGGACAAAGTGATCTTTGCTCAACCCACGGAAGGGGAGTTCAAAGCTTACTCCCAAACCTGCCCGCACCAGGGATCCCTCATTACAAAAATCGAGGGCATGACCGCCACCTGCACCAGCCACTATTCCAGCTTTGACCTCGGCACCGGCGAAGTGACCGGCGGTCCCAGCGCCAAACCGCTCACGGAGTACGGCGTGGAGAATGACGGGGGAACGGTACGCAACGTCACCGCCTAACGCACGGTCGAAGCTTCGGGCCGCTTCGCTCAAACCGATGTTTCACGTGAAACGGTGGGGGTGCGTCTACACTCTGTTATATGCTTGAGCGCCTCAAAAGACTCGATCCCCTCATTGTCCTCATCCTCTGCGCCGTTGCGGTCGCCATCGTTCTTCCCGCGCGAGGCAGCTTTGCGGATACCTTCGACGTCCTCACGAACATCGCAATTGCCGTCCTCTTCTTTCTCTACGGAGCCCGGCTGTCGACGCGCGAGGCGATCAACGGCGTCAAGCATTGGAAACTCCATCTGACCATTTTGGTCTTTACCTTCGTGGTGTATCCGATCATCGGTCTCGCACTCCGTCCACTCACGGCTTTCATCCCAACCGATCTATACCTGGGCATTCTTTACCTCACCCTAGTTCCATCAACGGTCCAGTCATCGGTAGCCTTCACGTCCATCGCGCGCGGCAACGTTCCTGGAGCGATCGTCTCCGCATCAGTGTCTAACCTCGCCGGCGTTGTCCTCACACCGTTACTCGTCATGACCCTCATGGGGGCCGGCGACGGCATCCACATCGATAGCTCCGTCTTCCTCGAGATTTCCGTGCTTCTGCTTCTGCCTTTCATGCTCGGCCAACTCACCAGAAAATGGGTAGGAAAAGTCGCAGCCAGCAAAGCCACCAAAGTGGTGGATCGCGGCTCCATCGCGATGGTGGTGTATGCCGCCTTTTCGAAGGGAATGGTGGACGGGATATGGGCGTCAATTAGCGTCTGGCAGATTCTGTTCCAGATTGTGTTCTCAACTGCATTCGTCTTCTTCATGCTCTGGCTGACCAAAGTGGTGAGCAGAAAGCTGGGCTTCGACCGAGAAGACACCATCGCCATCCAGTTCTGCGGTTCGAAAAAGTCCTTGGCCACGGGACTGCCCATGGCCTCGGTGATCTTCGCCTCTGGTGGCACGTCTTTGGGGCTTCTCATCCTCCCCCTTATGATCTACCACCAGGTGCAATTGATGATCTGCGCGTCTATGGCGGCTCGCTATTCGCGGGTAGAGTGAGACCACATGAAAAAGCTTTACGTTCGCACCACCATGACTGTCCCGGAGGTCGGCACCGCCATCCACATCGCGGAACTCGAGGAAATCAGCAACGAGGCTTGCTCCATGTTGCGTATGATTGCCCTCGCGCCGAATGACGCCATCGTCGGCGCCGCAACGCCGACCGCCTCGGTGGGTGACGCCAACATCCCACAGCAAGTGGTGCCGCACCCTGACACCTACGACACGTTCCCCGACATCGACGCCGAGCTTATCGACGCCTTCCAGTTCCACTCCCTGTGGACCGAGGCCATCGCGCTATTCGGCGACTTTTAGAGCACCCGCGCTACAGTACGAGATTCACCAGCACCATGTAGAAGGCCGTCCCGCCGAAGATGGAAAGACCGGAATTGCGGCGCCACAGGTGCAACGCGGCGGTCACAGCGGCGGCTACGAAGGGAGCAACAATGCTTCCCGTATCGCGGGCTTGACCGAATAAGGTATAGACCACCAGAACTGTCATCACGCCGACCGGCATGGTGAACCCGAGCATGCTGATGAACTGGCTACCCTTCAGGGCCTTCACGAAGGCGAAGGGAAGCCAACGCAGCACGACGGTCACAATCCCGACGGGGATCAGCACGGCGAAGATGCTGGCTAGGGTTACTCCGGCTGGCATGACGCCTCCCTCCGCAGAATCAGTGCGCTATCGACGCGAGGGGAGAGGTAGCGCACCACGAGCAACACAAAGTAGGCGGACAGCGCCACCATAAGAAGCTGACCAGGAAACAAGAAGCCCGCGAGAATCCCGAGCACCGCGGCAGACAGCGGAAGCGAGTAGTCCTTGTTGTTCTGGAAGGAATCGATGGCAAGGACGATGAACAGCGCGACGAGGGCAAACTCCAGTCCCTTCACAGAAGGCGGGATTGCCTGACCGGCCACCGCGCCGACGATGCCGGAACCGACCCACAGCACTTGGCAGTACAGCTGCACCGTGAAGACGAAGGTGCCGCTTGGCTTCTCGTTGCGGGGAAAAGCGGAGAGGACGGCATAGGATTCGTCGGTAAGCGCGTACGTGGAATAGGCGCGGCCGAGGCGACTCGAAATCTGATCGCGCGGGAAGGTCAATCCATAAAAGATGTGCCGGAAGTTGACCATGAAACCCGTGAGCGCGGCGACGGCGGGCGTCACACCGCCCGTCACCATGGAAATGGCAAGAAACTCCATCGAGCCAGCGTAAATGACGATGGAAAAGATAGGGGCCCACCACCAGTCGAAGCCGGTCTGGACCATAAGCACGCCGAAAGCGAGGCCCAGCGGCACCACCCCCACGGCGATGGGCATGCAAGTCCGTATAGCCTTGATGATCTCCGCGCGCATGGCAGAGATGTTAGCGCAGGGAGAAGTAAAGAGCTCTAATTATCTTCATCGATGTAGCGCGGGAAGGTCGCAAACAGCGGCAGGGGCATAGCTTGGCGACGCATCACGTCCGACCACGTATCGGTAGAGCCAGAGGAGACCACGTCCTGGGGCAGGGCGGGGGCCACGTACCACTCGCCGCGGTCAATTTCCTCATCCAGCTCGCCCGGGCCCCACTCAAAGAAACCGGCGAAAAAGCGCATGCCCTCCACCAGATCGGCGACATCCTCCGGGCTCACGCGCAGATCGACGAGCGCCACGCGCGGGGCGAGGCGGTTCAGCGAAGGCTGTTTCTCAATGTCCACGCCCTGGCGGGTCAACGCCACACCAATGGCCGCCTGCTGGTTGTGCGGGCCGCCGATGTAGAGGGCCTGCGGCTTAGCCGCTACGGGTACCCACTCCGGCATGACGTTGAAGAGGGCGACCTCGGAGCGGTTGGTTAGATCCACGCCATACGTGCGCCCGGCGTGCTGCTCCGTGATGAGAATGACGGAACGGTTGTAGTGGGGCGTGAGAGTGTCGGGCGCCGCCACAAGGAGCTGGCCAGGGGCGGGATCGTTGCGCTCGAGGGCGTTGAAAAGTCTGTCTGCGTACATCCCTATCTAGAATTCCACCACTCGCGCAGCTTCGCAATAGCCACCTCGCGCTCGAGGGGCCCCTCTTCCAAGCGGAGCTCCTTGAGGTAAGACCAGGCCTGGCCCACTTCGGGGCCGGGCTCAAGGCCGAGGATCTCCATGATCTCGTTGCCATCGAGATCCGGGCGCACGCGTGCAAGATCCTCCTTGGCGGCGATATCCGCGATGCGCTCCTCCAACTGATCATACGTGCGCTGAAGGCGGCGGGCCTTGCGTTCGTTGCGGGTGGTGCAGTCGGCGCGCACCAGCTTGTGCAGGCGCGGAAGGAGATCACCGGCATCGGTGACGTAGCGGCGCACAGCGGAATCGGTCCACTGGCCATCCCCGAATCCATGAAAGCGCATGTGCAGGTAGACCAGCTGGCCGATGTCCTCGGTCCTAGCCTTGGGGAACTTCAGCTTGCGCAGGCGCTTGCGGGTGAGCTTCGCGCCCACCACCTCGTGGTGGTGGAAGCTGACCTTGCCGTCAGTGGTATCGCGGGTATCCGGCTTGCCAATATCGTGCAGCAGTGCGGCCCAGCGAAGAATAAGATCCGGGCCGTCTTCCTCCTGCTCCATGGCCTGGCGCAGTACGGTCAGCGAATGCGCGTACACGTCCTTGTGCTGAGCGTGCTCGTCGGGAGCCATGCGCAAAGCCGGAATCTCCGGAAAAACATAGTCCGCAATCCCGGAGTCAACGAGCAGGTCAATGCCCTTCCACGGCGCAACACCGCAGATGAGCTTGTTGAGCTCCACCTGCACGCGCTCCACGGTGATGCGCTGGATTTCGCCCGCCATGTCGGTCATGGCATCGCGCACGCGCTGGGCGACGTCAAACTCCAACTGCGCCGCAAAACGCGCAGCACGGAGCATGCGGAGAGGATCATCGTGGAAGGAAATCTCCGGCGCATCTGGGGTATCGAGGATGCGATTCGCCAAGTCCTCGAGACCGCCCATCGGATCGTGGAATTCGCGGGTGCCGTCGGGCCGCAGCTCGATGGCCATGGCGTTGACCTTGAAATCGCGGCGCACGAGATCGCCCTCGAGGGTATCGCCGTACATGACCTCGGGGTTGCGGGACTGCCCGTCATAGCTATCTGAGCGGAACGTAGTGATCTCGATCTGCTGGCCCTTATAGGCCGCCGAGACCGTGCCGAAGTCAATGCCGGTATCCCACACCGTCTCCGCCCACTCCTCAAGAATGGAATAGACCACGTCGGGCCGGGCCGGAGTGGTGAAGTCGAGGTCGTTGCCCAGGCGGCCGAGCAGCGCGTCGCGGACGGAGCCGCCGACGAGGTAGAGGGGGGCGTCGTGAAGCGCAAAGCGTTCCACCAGGCCGCTTAAGAGGCCACTGAGCCGGGCGACGGTGGCGTCCGCGCGGGCGAGAACGCCGATTAGCTGAGTGTCCTGAAAATTCACGGATCGAAGTCTACTACGATTAGCAGGGATGACTAAGAACACGCCAGGGTCCAAGCGCCGCCGCCGGCGGGGCGCGGGCCACCGGAACCACCGCACGGGACGCCCCCAGCGCACGTCCACCAACCGCATGACCACGCGGGATGAGACCTCCGCCGGCGGACTCGTCGTGTCTGGATTGGCGGAGGCCGTCGACGACAACGGGAATGTAGATCTGTCCCAGATCTACGTGGCGCTCATCGGCAGGCTGGACCGCCGCGGGCGCCTGCTGTGGTCCATGCCGAAGGGGCACGTGGAAAACGGCGAGGCTAAGGAGCTCACCGCCGAGCGCGAGGTCTGGGAGGAAACCGGCATCCACGGCGAGGTCTTCGCGGACCTGGGCATGATTGATTATTGGTTCGTCTCCGACGGCGTGCGCATTCACAAGACCGTGCACCACCATTTGCTGCGTTTTGTCGATGGCATCATGAATGACGAAGACCCAGAGGTCACGGAGGTGTCCTGGATCCCGGTCTCCGAGCTCATCGAGCACTTAGCCTATGCCGACGAGCGCAAGCTGGCGCGCATCGCCCACGACCTTCTTCCGGATCTCGCGCGAAAGGAAGCTGCCGAAGGAAAGGCGACCCCGCGGTGAGCTGGCGCGCAGCGGCGGCCATCGCGGCCTTGGCGGTGAGCTGCACCGTCCCGGTGGCCCAGGCACAAACCCCCGACACTGGGATCACCGACTCCCACTATTGGCTCGGCTCCCGCGGTCCCGATGAGCTGGAGCTAAGCCTGCTCAGCGCGAGCGAGGCGCGGGTAGGGGAGAGACTCGAAGTCCAATTGCGCATCCACAACCCGACAGACGGCGCCGTTGATGATCTTCAGATCACCTCCCGCCGCAGCGATGCCGTGACCTCCACTACACAGGCCCGCCAGGAGCTGGCTGCGGGATCTTTTCCTTATTACGGGGCCTCGCTCGGCGCAGGGGCGCTCCAACCGGGGGAGAGCCGCGACATCACCGTGACGGTGCCGACCGCCCTGGGTGAGGACTCGACCCTGGCCATCACGGAGCCCGGCGCGTACCCACTCCTGTTTACCTTGACCGGCACCCGCGACGGCCAAGCGGCCAGTTTCGCGGAAGAGCGGACGATTGTGGACTTCTCAGGAGACCAGGAAGCTCCCGAAGAGGAGGGTGAGCATTCCTTTTCCCTGGTCTATCCCATCACCACCGAGGTAGACGTGGTGCCGGGGGATACCGGTGGCGAGGAGCTCATCTTAGAAAGCGAGCAGCTGGCCGAGCAGCTCTCGCCGGGCGGGCGCCTCGATCAGCTGCTCGATGCCTACCTGGAGCATGATCTCCACGGCTCCAGTTGCGTGGCGTTGGACCCTGCGCTTGTCGACGCCGCCGACCGCATGTCCGCCGGCTACACCGTCAACGAGACCCGCCCCTCTACCGCCAAACGCCCCACTCGCCTGCGTGATTCCTGGTTTAACAGCGCCGATTCCGATCGCGGCACGCCCGGCGCGGGTTCCCGGGATGCCGCCGCGTGGCTGGAGAAGCTCAAGAAGGTGGACTGCCGGATGCTCCTGCCGTGGGCTAACGCAGACACCGACGCTGTGGCCAAAGTGGGCAATGAGTGGCTCACGCACGAGGCCTTCGAGCAGGGCGCGGCGACCGTCGAGCGCGTTCTCGATGCACCGCTCAGCACCAAGCTGACCGCGCCGGCTTCCGGAACGAGCGAACATGCAGTACCCGTCCCGCTGTTGGTGGCCGATAATTCCGAGTGGGCGGGTGAGGCCGCCACTTTTGATGCCTCCCTCGGCGCGCTGTTGGCCCAAACCGGGTCGAAGCCGCAGACCACCGGGTACTCCAACCCGGAGCTGCGCTACGACTTCTCAATCGATTCGGAACAGGCGCGGGCGCTGACGGCGGGGGCGTCGATAAGCGTGGCGTCTGCGCAAGAGGAGACCGTGGCCAAGCTGCCGAATTACCAGGACCCTGCCGCCGCGCGCGCGGTGATGGAGACCGCGCAGAGGCTCCTCGATTCTGGGCGCTTGCAACCGCGCCCCGTCACCGCGCTGCCCATCGAGCCCGGCAGCGGCAACCCCGGAAGTCCCTACCCGGATCCCGCGGCCTTTCACGACGCCGAGATCACGCAGGTGACACAGCAAGCGCGCTATACCGACGAACTGATGTCCATCATGGTCAACGATCCCGGTATTGCCATGACGCGCTACGACTTCACGGCACCCCTGCGCCACGATCTGCTCACTGCTCTCAGCGCTTCCGACCGCTCTAGCCTGCACGGTTTCACACCCTCGGTACAGCAAAGCCGCGCTCGCCTGGAGAAGAACGCGGATATGTTGCGTGAGCTCCGCGCCTCCGTCTCCCTCATCCCGCCAGGCAACGTCTACACTCGCGTTTCGGAGTCATCGCCGCTGCTCATCGTGGCGGAGAACGGCCTACCGCTGCCTGTCGACGCCCACCTAGCCTACGACGCCCCCGACGGCGCCACGTTAAACACGCAGGACTTGATTCACATCCCGGCCAAGGGATCTATTACCGTGTCCATGACCGCTGACCTGCCCAGCAACGTTGACCAGATGTCGCTGCGCCTGTGGCTTGCAACACCATCTGAGCACCTCATTTCGGATCCAATCGATATCACGGTGCAGACGCGTGCCGGTATCGTTAGCGTCTATGGAGTCGGCGCGATCGCCGCGCTCGCCCTCGTCCTTGCCGCACTGTTCCGGCTGGGTAAGAGGAAGAAAAAGAAGTCTCACGGATAGTTTTCTCAATGACACATGAACCTAAGTCTGGTGCCCGTCGACGCATTATCACGCCCTCGCCGCCGGCACCGGTCCCGGAAAAGCGCGCGCCGAGCGGCGTCGTTGCTGTCGATGACGAACTCGAGGATCGTTCGGGGCTGAAAGGCTCGGCCGCCTCCGCCTCGAGTGAGTCCCCCGGCGAAGAGAACTCCGACCGCGCCGTTGTGCGCGCCACCGGTTCGATGGCCATCGCGACGATGATCTCCCGCATCACGGGATTCATCCGCAACGTGCTCATTGGCTCTTCGCTGGGCCCGGCCATTTCTTCCGCTTTCACCACGGCGAACCAGCTGCCCAACCTCATCACGGAGATCGTGCTGGGCGCGGTGCTCACCTCGCTCGTCGTGCCCGTGCTCGTACGCGCGGAGAAGGAAGACTCCGACCGCGGCGAGGCCTTCGTCCGCCGCCTCTTCACGCTGGCCTTCTCCCTGCTGGCGACGATCACGGTGCTCTCCTGCATCTTTGCCCCGCAGCTGACGCGCATGATGTTGCCGGAGGACGGCAAGGTCAACGCCGTGCAGGCCACCTCCTTTGCCTATTTGCTGCTGCCGCAGATCTTCTTCTACGGGCTCTTCGCGCTCTTCCAAGCGGTGCTCAACACCAAGAACATCTTCGGGCCGGGTGCGTGGGCGCCGGTGGTCAATAACATCATCTCGATCTCGGTGCTCGTGGCCTATCAGCTGGTGCCGGGCAGCCTACATCCCAATGCGCCCTCGCCGATCACGGACGGGCACGTGCTGCTCTTGGCGCTTGGTACCACGGCGGGCGTGGTGGTGCAATGCCTCATCTTGTTCCCGTACCTCAAGAAGGCAGGCATCAACCTCAAGCCGCTCTGGGGCCTAGATGACAGGCTCAAACAATTCGGTGGCATGGCGTTGGCCATTGTGGCCTACGTGGCCATTTCCCAGCTGGGCTATGTCATCACCTCCCGCGTGGCGGCGCATGCCGATAAAGGCGCGCCCTTTACCTACCAACAGGCCTGGCTGCTTCTGCAGGTGCCCTACGGCGTCATTGGTGTCACCCTGCTGACCGCGATTATGCCGCGACTGTCCCGCAACGCCGCGGACGGTGACGTCAAGGCCGTGGTTCGGGATCTCACGCTCGGCACGAAGCTGACGTTTATCGCGCTGATCCCCATCGTCATCTTCATGACGGGCTTCGGCATCCCGATTGCCCGCGGCCTCTTCCAGTACGGCGCCTTCGACGCGGATGCGGCCGAGTTGCTCGGCCTCACGCTGAGCTTCTCCGCTTTTACGCTGATTCCTTATGCCCTCGTGCTGCTACACCTGCGCGTGTTCTACGCGCGTGAGGAAGCGTGGACCCCCACCTTCATCATCGCCGGCATCACGCTGACCAAGGTGGTGCTTTCCTTGCTGGCCCCGCACGTGGCGGACTCCCCGGAGCGCGTGGTCATCCTGCTGGGCACGGCCAACGGCTTCGGCTTCGTGGCTGGCGCGGTCATCGGCGGCTTCCTGCTCAAGCGCAAGCTGGGCAGCCTGGGCGGCCGCGCGGTCATCGCGACGACTATCTGGTCAGTGCTGGCCTCCATCGTGGGTCTGGTCGTTGCCTACGCCATCAACTACGGCATCAACTTCGTGCTCCCGGCACAGGTGCCGCCGTTTGTGTACCTGCTCAAGCTGGCCGTCGTGGGCCTGGTCTTCGTGATCGTGACCGGCATCGTGCTCTCGCGTTCGGGTCTGCCGGAAGTCATCAACCTGGGCCGCCAGCTGCAGCGCATTCCGGGTATGTCCCGCATCATCAAGATCGAGCATGCAGAGGCCATCGAGGTCGAAGCCCCGGAGCAGCTGGAGTTCCAGCCCATCTTCAGCGTGGATGCCTTCAACTCCTCGCCGGTACCACCGCCGATGTCCGCCGGTATCGTCCGCGGTCCACGCCTGGTGCCGGGCGCCCCGGTCTCCGATGGCCGCTTCCGTCTCCTCAAGGACTACGGCTCTGCCGCGGGTACCCGCTTCTGGAAGGCCCGCGAGCAGGCCACCGGACGCCTGGTATCGCTGACCTTCGTGGACACCACGGGCGAGGCACCCATGGCTCCGGCCACCCCGGCCGTGGCCGCCCGCCGCTCCGCAGAGGTCTCCCGCGCCACGCGCCGCCTGGCGGAAATGGAGCTGGATGCCGTGGCGGAGAACATCGATATCCTGTCCTACCGCCAGGGCTGCCTCGTCGTGGCGGACTGGGTCGAGGGCACCTCGTTGAAGACGGTGTCGGAAGACAAGGACCTCGATCCGCGCGCCGTGGCCCACGCCTTGGTACCGCTGGTGCGCACCACGGCCGCCGCCCACGCGGCGAACCTCGTGCTGGGTATTGAGAACCGCAACCGCATCCGCATTTCCACCGAGGGCGTTGCCACGCTGGCCTTCCCCGCGGTACTGCACAGCAACGATGAGGAGACGGACCGCTCGGCGCTGGCCTCCGCCATCTCGCTCCTCGTGGAGTCCACCAAGCCCACCCCGGAGGTGCTGCAGGAGATTGCTGCCGATGCCGAAGAGGGCGAGGACTCCGATCTCGAGGACATCGCTCACCGCCTGGCGGCCTTCGCCGGCGATGGCGAAGAGGGCGAGGAAACCCTCCAGGTTCCAGTGGAGGAAACCCCGCGCAAGGAGGACCCGAGCCCCGCACCGGGCTTCGGCGGCCGCGGCTACTCAGGCTCCGGCACCATCGTGCTGGGCGTTCTTGCCACCCTCTTCGTCGTGGCGATGGCCGCGCTGAGCGTCTGGATCCTCTCCCAGGTGGGTAACGAGAAGACTTCCCCGGTGGTGACCAAGAGCGAAGCCTCGACGGAGGCCACGTTCCCCAACGTCCCGCCGGTCCTGTTCAAGGACGTCAAGAGCACGTCCGTTCCGGAGGGCAAGGAGGTCACCGGCGAGTGGACCACGAAGGAAGCAGAATCCGGACTTCTGCTCAGCATTGACAAGCCCACGCAGCTGCACGTGCTACCGCTAAAGCAGGAGGATTCCATCGGTGCGAAGTACGTGGTCTACGGGGTGGATACCAAGGATTTCGATCCCACGGATCCGGAATCCGGCACGCTCACCGAACTCGCGCACGGCACCCTGACCAGCGCACGCCAGGACATCGAGCTGAAGAAGAAGCCCGTGGCCTTCGACGGCGCCCTCATCCTCTTTACTGACATGCCCAAGTCCGGTTCCGTCACGCTGGAGGAGGCCACCCTGGTGGGCATCCCCACCAACTAACGCACCTCCTCACGCATTTCCCCAGACCTCGATCCCGCAACTCCCTGCTCGCTGACTCAGATGTGCAACGCGCTTGACGACGCCCACCTGCAGGTTTCGGGTTGCAGGTCTGGGGCTTTGTAGTTCTTGCGCTCTCTTCCCTTGACAGATAAGGGGAGGGGCGTATAATTGTTGTTGTCACGTCAACAAACTAGAGAACTGAGGAACCCCCATGACTATCACTGCAGGAACGTACGCACTGGACCCGGCACACACCACCATCGGCTTTGTCGCCCGCCACGCCATGATCACCAAGGTGCGCGGCAACTTCAACGAGTTCGACGGCACCCTGACCGTAGGGGAGAACATTGCCGACTCCGCCGCCACCGCCACGGTAAAGACCGCATCCATCGACACCAAGAGCGCTGACCGCGATGCCCACGTGAAGGGCGAGGACTTCTTCGACGTTGAGAAGTTCCCAGAGATGACCTTCACCGCGACTAAGTTCGACGTTAACGAGGCAGGCGAGGGCACCGTCACCGGTGACCTCACCATCAAGGGCACCACCAAGTCTGTCGACTTCAAGGTAGACGAGGCCGGCGTCGCCGAGGATCCCTTCGGCAACACTCGCCTGGGCTTCGAGGCCAAGACCTCTATTAACCGCACCGACTTCGGCATTGACTTCAACGCCCCGCTGAAGACCGGCGGCGTACTGGTCTCCGAGTACATCAAGATTGAGCTCGAGGTTTCTGCCATCAAGCAGTAAGCCATAAAGCGCGAAACCTCACCGTAGGAAGTAGTTCTAAGTTGTTGCCCGTAGTGCCCATTTCGGTACTGCGGGCAACAACTTTTTAACAACTAGAGGGACAACAATGGAGTAATAAACAACTCTGAAACAACTCCGGGCGGCTTACCTGTGATACGCACCGCAGCGACGTTTAAGATGTAGCGCATGACTACCGAAAACCTCACCCATGCAGAAGCTTCCGCACGCAGCGCCGCGCTACGCCTGAGCACCTACGAGTTGCACCTCGACGTCACGAGCGCACCAACCGACGCTGATTCCTACGAGGTCACCTCACGTATTATATTCACCACCACTGAACCCGAGACCTTCGTGGACTACCTGGGCAAGGCCGTGCACTCAGTGCGCGTCAACGGCGAGGAGGTGGAGAACACCTTCGACGGCGGACGCGTCTACCTGCGCAACCTTCCAGTGGGGGAGGAGCTCACCGTGGAGATCACCGGCTCCTCCTATTACTCCCGCACCGGCCAGGGCCTGCACCGCATGCACGACCAAGCCGATGACACCACGTACCTCTACTCGCACCTCGAGCCTTCCGATGCCCGCCGCATCTTCCCCTGCTTTGATCAGCCGGACCTCAAGGCCAGCTACGAGGTGCACCTCACCGGCCCGGAAGGCTGGCAGCTCTTAAGCAACCAGCCGGAGGTTGGCCGCGAGAAGACCGAGGGCAGGGAAGTAGCGCACTTCGCGCCGACGCCTCTGCTGTCGACGTATTTGACGGCGTTTGCGGCGGGGCCGTACGTCGAGAAGCACAGCACCTGGTCCGCACCCGATGGAACCTTAAGCGTCGAGCTGCGCGCCTTTGCCCGCGCCTCCATGGCGGAGTACCTGGATGATGAAATCCTGCAGGTCACAGCACAAGGCATGGACTTCTTCCACAGCAACTATGGCTACCCGTACCCGTGGGGCAAGTATGATTCCATCTTCGTGCCGGAGTACAACCTGGGTGCGATGGAGAACCCCGGCCTGGTGACCTTTACGGAGCACTACCTCTTCCGTTCCGCCGCCACCCGCGCGCAGCATGCTGGGCGAACGAATACGATCCTGCACGAGATGTCGCACATGTGGTTCGGAGACCTAGTCACCCCGCAGTGGTGGGATGACCTGTGGCTCAAGGAGTCCTTCGCGGAGTTTATGGGCGCGGATTCCTCGGTGCACGCCACCGAGTACACCGAGGCCTGGGTCAACTTCGCTGGCCAGCGCAAGAACTGGGCCTACCTGCAGGATCAGCTGCCCACCACGCACCCCATCAAGGCCGAGATCCCGGACGTGGATGCCGCGCGCCAGAACTTCGACGGCATTACTTATGCCAAGGGCGCGGCGGTGCTCAAGCAGCTGGTGCACTACGTGGGCCGCGAGAACTTCTACGCCGGCGCGCGCGACTACTTCCAGGAGCACGCCTTTGCTGCCGCCACCTTCGACGACCTCCTCAAGGCCCTGAAGAAGCACACCGACCGCGACCTCGACGCCTGGTCCACCGCCTGGCTGCGCACGTGGGGCCCGGATACGCTGACCCCGGAACTACACACGGACGGCGATAAAATCCACGAGCTCGCCATCACGGTGGAAGCCGAGGACACCACGCGCCCGCACCGCCTCGACGTGACGTTATTCGACAACTCCCTGAACAAATACGCCACCCTTGACGTCGATCTGGAGGGCGAGCGCACCATCCTCGACGAGGCTTCTGCGCTTCAGGCGCCGGCGCTGCTGCTGCTGAACGACGGCGACCACACCTACGCCAAGGTCCGCTTCGACGAGACCTCCTTGGAGACCATTCGCACGCGCCTGTCTGAGGTTCCGGATGAGCTTTCCCGCGCGGTCATCTGGACCTCCCTGTGGAACCTCACCCGCGATGGCGAGTGGCCGGTGCGCTCCTACCTCGACACCGTGCTGAAGCACGCCCCGGCGGAGTCCAACCCGACGCTGCTGACCACCGCCTTTGCCAATGCAGGCTATGCCATCAACCACTTTGTGGGCGAGGAGGCTCGCGAGGAGATTCGCGCCGGCTACGCCGAGCGCCTGTGGGAGGTGCTGCAGCAAGCACCGGCAGGCTCCGACGCACAGCTCACCGTCGCCCGCGCCGCCATCCAGGCACTTGCCGCCACCCCGACGGAGTCCGGCACGCAGCGCCTGCGCGCGCTTCTCGACGGCTCCCTCGACGGCCTCGCCCTCGACCCGGACATCCGCTGGGCCATCTTGCGCGCGCTGGCCGCCCGCGATGCCGTCAGCGCCGAGGAGCTGGAAGCTGAGAAGGAGCGCGATAACACGCTGACCGGCGCCGCCGCCTACCTGGGCGCCTCCCACGCCTTCCCGTCTGCCGAGCTCAAGCGCGAAGTCTTCGACCTCGTGCGCACACCGGGCAAATACTCCAACGCGGAGGTGGATTCCCTGCTCGCGGCGTTCAACGCGCCGCGCTCGGCCCACCTCACCGAGGCCTTTGCCCAGGAGTATTTCGATTCTCTGGCCAAGCTCTGGGAGGAGCACCCCATCGAGATTGCCAACCGCCTCGTGCGCGGCCTCTACCCGGATCCCACAATGGCCGACGCTGCCACCAGCGAATTCTTGAGCAGCGAACGTCCGCGTGCACTTCGCCGCGTGCTGTTGGAATGCCAGGATGCGCTGCGTCGTGCGCGCCGCGTCCGTGCCGCGCAATAAGCGCTTCGCGTAGCGGACAGAAGAATCTTCCCGTAAACTCGCAGACACATTAACGGGGGGACAATCACAAACCATCAGCTTCGGCTGGGGGACTGTGTTGACCCACTTGTCATTGCTCAAGTTTCCGGGGGGATTCTTCGTGTCAGCACAGCCGACCGATCGTGAACTCGTCGACGCCTTCATTGGCGGAGATACTAAGGCTTTTTCGGCAATCGTCGAGAAGCACCGCGCGCGCCTGACCGCCATGGCGCGACGCTACACGCGCAACGATGATGATGCGCAGGACATCGTGCAGGAGGCGCTGCTCAAGGCCAGCTGCAACATGGCTTCCTACCGGCACGATGCCACGCTGAGCACATGGCTGCACCGGCTGGTGATGAACTCCGGCTATGACTTCCTCAACCATCGATCGAATCGGGAAAACGCATCCCTGGATGCGGAGATCATTGAGGATGACCGCAACTATGCGCTCGCGCACAACCCCAGCGAAAACCTGGCGGAACGCATCACGGTGGCCCAAGCGATGGAGACGCTGCGCCAGGACCAGCGCGAGGCGCTGTACCTCACCGATGTCGCAGGTTATCCCATCGATACGGTAGCTAAGGTGCAGGGCGTGGCGCCTGGCACGGTGAAGTCGCGCCGAGCCCGGGCTCGGCAAGTGTTGCGTGCGGCGATAGACTGAGGGCGAGTAGAATCTGAGTCTTACTTAAAAATTATCGTTTCAAGGGAGTTTTTAGTGACTATCCACGATGTCGCCATCGTCGGCTCCGGCCCCGCCGGCTACACCGCAGCGCTCTACGCAGCACGCGCCGAGCTCAATCCCATCGTCTTCGAGGGCTTTGAATACGGTGGCGAACTCATGAACACCACCGAGGTAGAGAACTACCCGGGCTTCCAGAAGGGAATCATGGGCCCTGAGCTCATGGAAGAGATGCGCGCCCAGGCCATCCGCTTCGGTGCCGACCTGCGCATGGAAGTCGTAGATTCCATCGAGCTCGAAGGCGAGGTGAAGAAGCTGCACGTGGGCGACGAGGTTTATGAAGCCCGTGCTGTCATCCTCGCTACCGGCGCCGCCCCGCGCTACCTGGGTATTCCGGGCGAATCTGAGCTGACCGGCCGCGGCGTGTCCGCGTGTGCCACCTGCGATGGCTTCTTCTTCAAGGACCACAACATCGCCGTCGTCGGCGGCGGCGATTCCGCCATGGAGGAGGCTACCTTCCTCACCAAGTTCGCCGAGACCGTCACCATTATCCACCGCTCTGAGAACTTCCGCGCCTCCAAGATCATGCTGGAGCGCGCCAAGGACAATCCAAAGATTAAGTGGCTGACCAACACCACCGTCGAGCGCGTCCTGGAGAAGGACGGCAAGGTCGGTGCGCTCGAGGTCAAGAACGTGCTGACCGGTGAGACCAGCGAGCTGGATCTGACCGCCATGTTCGTGGCCATTGGCCACGATCCGCGCTCCGGCTTCCTTAACGGCCAGGTAGAGACCGATGAAGCTGGCTACGTGGTGGTAGAGCAGCCGTCCACCAAGACCTCGCTGCCAGGTGTCTTTGCCTGTGGTGACTTGGTGGATGACCACTACCAGCAGGCCATCACCGCTGCGGGCTCCGGCTGCCGCGCGGCCATTGATGCGGAACATTTCCTGGCCGAGAACCGTTAGTGATCACATGAGCAACATTAAAAACGTCACTACTGATTCCTTCCGCGCCGACGTCGTGGAGGCAGGCAAGCCCGTCGTCGTGGACTTCTGGGCCGAATGGTGTGGGCCGTGCAAGAAGCTGTCCCCGATCCTCGAGGAGGTCGCCGAGGAGCTCGGTGATGACGTCTCCGTGGTCAAGGTCAACGTGGATGAAGAGCGCACTTTGGGTGCCATGTTCCAGATCATGTCCATTCCCTCCGTCCTGATTTTCAAGAACGGCGAGAAGGTCGATGAGTTCGTTGGCCTGCGTTCTAAGGCCGACATCGTGGCACAGGTAAAGAAGCAGCTCTAACTGGTAGTCTTTAACTCGTTGACGGCGCACTAAGGTGCGCCTCCTTGATCACGAAAGGGGTAGGTGTGAACCGCGTTTTACGTGTAGGTGACCAGAGCGTTCGGGTCGCCGAAGCACGCGCAACCCTTGCCCGCCTCGGCCTGATGACTGACTACCAGGGGACCTTGTCCGACTGGAAGAAGCAGAAGTATTCCGAAGCCGATAAGTACTTTGATAACGAGCTGGCGCAAGTGCTCAAAGCCTTCCAGCAATCCCGCGGTATCGTGCCCAGCGGCGATATTGATGACCTTACTTTGCGTGAGCTGCGTCAGGCTTCCTACACCTTAGGCGCGCGGGTACTGGCTTATGAACCGGGCAACGTGCAGGTGGGAGATGATGTATCCCAGCTGCAGCAACAGCTCCAGGAACTCGGCTTCTACCAAGAACGCATCGATGGCCATTTTGGGGCCCGCACCTACGCGGCGCTGGCGGAATACCAACTGAACTCCGGCCTGCGCAGCGATGGCATTTGCGGCCCGGCCACCATCAACGCGCTCAATCTGCTGGGTCGGCGGATCACCGGTGGCTCGGCGCACAATATCCAAGAGCGCGAGCGCGTGCGCAACGCGGGACCCAAGTTGGCGGGCAAGCGCGTGGTGATCGACCCCAGCCTCGGCGGCTTCAACAAGGGCCGCACGATCAAGGGCCGCTATGGCGACATCACGGAAGAAGAGATCCTCTGGGATCTAGCCGAGCGCGTCGCCGGCCGCATGATTGCCGCCGGCATGGAGACCATCATCTCCCGCCCGCGTACCGATGATCCCTCCATCCACGATCGCGCCGACATCGCCAATGCCTTTGGCGCTGACTTGGTCATTTCACTCGCCTGCGACGAATACTCCACGGAAAAAGCCAATGGCGTAGCCACCTTCTACTTCGGTTCTGAGTCCGGAAACTCCTCGCTCATTGGTGAAACGCTCTCCGGCTTCATCCAGCGAGAGATCGTTGCCCGCACCGAGCTGGGCAACTGCCGCAACCACGGCCGCACGTGGGCGCTGCTGCGCCTGACGCAGATGCCGGTGGTGCAGGTCGTGCTGGGCTACCTGACCAGCCCGAAGGACGTGGCGATTCTGACTAACCCAGAGTGCCGCGATGACATCGCCGAGGCCATCGTTGTCTCCGTCAAACGCCTGTACCTTCTTGACGATGACACTGCCGTCACCGGCACCTACCGCTTCGACGAGCTGCTGCGCGCGGAGCGCTCGTCCTAACGGGCTTAGGGGAACCATCCTGTATCTAGGCTAGGGCGCGGGCGAGGAGGTCCTCCACAGCGGCAGCCGTCAGCAGATCGAAAGCTGGGGGCAGCTCGAGTCGCAGGCGCGGGGTAATGGGGTGATCACGCTCCACCCTGAAACCGGCGGATTCCAGCGTTTCCACCGGTAGTAGGCCAATACGGCCGGGCTTATCCCGCAGGAGATTCTCGGCGGCGCGAGCATCGCGGTAACCAAAGGCCTCAACGGCGCTGGCTTCGCGGGAAGTGAGGTGCATAATGGTGGCATCGAGAAGCACCGCCTCCAAGCCCTTCGCCGCGCGATGCGACTTCACGAACAGCGAGGACACCAGCACCGCGTCCTCCGAGACGGGGGAGGTGGGCAGCTTCGCGGCACCGGGGGCAAGATCGGGCGGGCAGAAGAACACTGTGGCCTCATCACCCACGGTAAAACCACACTCGCCACAACGCAGCAGCGTGGCGCTGATCCATGCTTCCTTTTCGAAGGCCGGATCAGCGACCGTGGTCTTCAGCTCCCAGAAGATGGATCGGGCCGCCAAGGGGTTGATGGCAACGCCTTCCTTGACGGCCTGAACAAGCATGGTGGGCTAGCTGCCTTCCTTGCCCTCAATGAGGGCCAGAATACGCTCAAAGTCTTCCTGATCACCGAATTCGACGACCATCTTGCCCTTGCGCTTGCCCATGGTGACGGTGACCTTGGTGTCGAAGCGATCTGCCAGACGTTCAGCGGAATCGGTGAAGAACTGCGCCTGTGGGGCGGCAGGCTTCTTCGTCGGCTCGGCCGGCTTACCGTCCCGCTTGTACAGGGTGACAGCTTCCTCCGTGGCGCGCACAGACAGGCCCTCGGCGACAATGCGGTTGGCAATGAGCTCCATGGCCTCGGCATCCGGCAGGCCTAGCAGTGCGCGGGCATGGCCACCGGACAAGGTGCCCGCGGCGACGCGCTTCTGCACGCTGACCGGCAGCTTCAGCAGGCGAATCATGTTGGTGACCTGCGGGCGGGAGCGGCCGATGCGATCAGCCAGCTCGTTCTGGGTCACGCCAAACTCTTCCAGCAGCTGCTGATAGGCGTGAGCCTCTTCCAACGGGTTGAGCTGCACGCGGTGGATGTTCTCCAAAAGCGCGTCCCGCAGCAGATCATCATCCTTGGTATCGCGCACAATGGCCGGGATGGTGGCCAGGCCCGCCTTAGAGGAGGCGCGCCAGCGGCGCTCACCCATGATGAGCTCGAAGCCACCCTCCTCAGCGGGGCGCACAACGACCGGTTGCAGCAGGCCAAACTCCTTGATGGAGTGGACCAGCTCCGCCAGCTCATCCTCGTCGAAGACAGAACGCGGCTGCTTCGGGTTGGGCATGATGTCCCCGACGGAAATCTCGCGGTACGTCGCCCCAATCACCGAAGGTTTCGCCTGGCGCTTCTTCGAGCCAGTGGACTGCTGGATGGTCGGCGCACCCTGCACCCTTTTCGTGCCGCCATCCTTAGGAGTGCCGGCGGATGCGCCGAGAATAATGTCAGCCGCCGAATCCCCGAGACGCGGCTTGCGGGAGGGAGCACCCGGGCCAGACGGAATGAGCGCGGCCAGGCCCTTACCCAGGCCGCCTTGGCGCTGCTCCGGCTTCTGCTCTGCCTTCTTATCTGCCACGATGTCCTATCCTTCCAATTCCGCGAAAATCTCTGGGCTCACGCCGATGGCACCCGTGGTGGGGTGTGGCGTGTAGTCCCCACGCTTATCCAGCTCGCGCGCGGCGGCGGAGTAGGCGCGGGCGCCTGTCGACGACGGGTCATAAGCGATAACCGTCTTACCATAGCCCGGTGCCTCCGAAACGCGCACAGAACGCGGGATGACGTTGCCCAAAACGACGGCGCCGAATTGCTCACGCACCTCGTTGGCCACCTGCTCAGCCAGCTTGGTGCGGGCATCGAACATGGTGAGCAGCACGCCGGAGATGTGGAGATCCTCGTTGAGGTGCTCCCGAATCATGGAAATATTGCCCAGCAGCTGGCCAACGCCCTCCAGCGCGTAGTACTCGCACTGGATGGGGATGATGACTTCCTCCGCACACGTCATCGCATTGATGGTGAGCAGGCCCAAGGAGGGCGGGCAGTCGATGAAGACGTAGTCGAAACCGTGCTCCTCAAGAAAACCGTTGTGCAGGGCGTCATAGAGGCGGAACTCGCGGCGGACCAGAGAAACCATTTCAATCTCAGCGCCGGCCAGATCAATGGTGGCAGGGATGCAGTAGAGGTTCTCATCGTCGGGGCAGCGCTGCATTGCTTCGTCCGCGCTGCAGTCACCCAAAAGGACCTCATAGCTGGATTTGGTGCCGGAGGTATGCTCCGCGCCTACCGCGGTGGAGGCGTTGCCCTGCGGGTCCAAGTCGATCACCAAGACCTTCTTGCCGGCCTCAGCGAGCGCGGCGGCAAGGTTGACGGCGGAGGTGGTTTTACCCACGCCACCCTTCTGGTTCGCGATGGTGATAAGACGAGGATGAGTCATGCCGTCTACTTTAGTTCACGCGCGGGACACGGATAATCGTGGTGCCGTGGATGGTCATGACCTCGGCTTTTCCGCCACCCGCGCGCTTGATATCGGCAGCGTCGCGCTCCAGCTCCTCATGCACTGAGGAGCCCTTGAGAGCGATCATCTCGCCGCCTTTACGCACCAGCGGCAAGGACCACTTGGCCAGCTTGCCCAGCGGGGCCACCGCGCGGGAGGTCACGATGTCGGCGCCCTGCACCTGCTTTTTCACGGGGCCTTCCTCGGCGCGGCCGCGGATGACGGTGACGTTATCCAGACCCAGCAGGTCGACGACCTCGTTGAGGTAGGTCGAGCGCTTGAGCAACGGCTCGATGAGAGTGATCTTCAGGTCAGGGCGCGCGATGGCAAGCGGGATGCCGGGCAGGCCGGCGCCACTGCCGACGTCGATAAGCGTGGCGCCCTGCGGCATCACCTCCGCGACCACGGCACAGTTGATGAGGTGGCGTTCCCACAGGCGCGGGACCTCGCGGGGGCCAATAAAACCACGAGTGGACCCGTCCGTGGCGAGCGAATCGTGATACTTCTGCGCGAGCGGCAGACGCGATCCGAAGACGTCAGACGGGTCCAGTGGCACAGTGTCGGACACAGATTCAGTCACTGTGAAAACTCCTGGGTTAATTTCTAGTTATTGTTCTTGCGGCGCTGCTTCTTGGAGCGATTGTCCTTCTTGCGTGCACCCGGCTTCGGCGCGGAGGTGCGCTTGAGCTCAGCCTTGGCGGCTGCCTCTTCTTCTTCCTCGCGGTCCATCTTGGCGTAGACGATGCGGGTCTGGAAGAAGGTCCACACGGTGTTGGCCAGCATGTAGAAGAGCAGACCGATGGGCCAAATGAAGCCGGAGAAGACCAGCATCGCCGGCATGAACCACAGCATCATCTTGTTCATCATGGCCATCTGCTGCTGCATCATCTCCGCATTCTGACCCTGGGGTGCAGCAGTCTTGCCGGCGGCGCGGCGTGCCTCCTGGCGGTTGAGGGACATGCGGGCGTTGAAGTGCGTGAGCACCGCAATGATGGCGATGAGCGGCACGATAATAACGGCCGCCTGCATGGTGGTGGTTTCCTTAACGATCTCCAGACCGGAGTCCAGGCGCAGATTAGCCACCAGCGGCACACCGAAGATCTTGGCATCGACGAACTCCTTCACCAGCGCGGGTTCGAAGATGTAGTTGGCGATGGAGGCGTTCATTTCCTCCGACATGGCGTCACCCGCCGGGTGGCCAATGCCACCGGCGACAGCAACAGTGCGGTCGAAGGAGCGCAGCACGTGGAACAGACCAATGAACATCGGGATCTGCGCGAACATAGGCAAGCAGCCCGCCACCGGGCGCACGCCAGATTCCTTGTAGATGCGCTGCATCTCCTGCGCCGCCTTGGTCTGGTCATTGGCGTACTTGGTGCGCAGTTCCTGGATTTGCGGCTGGATCTCCTGCATCTTGCGGGAGGAGCGCAGCTGCGTGATGGTCGGCTTGACCATGATGGCCTTGAGTGTCCACGTCAGCAGGACGATGGCGATGATCCAGGTCCCGCCCCATGCGGAATCGAGAACGAAGCTCAAGAGCCAATGCCAGAACCACAAGACGGCTGAAATTGGCCAATAGATGAAATTAAGCACGAGAGTTGTTTACCTCAGTTGTTGTTTGGTCGGTACCGGATCAAACCCACCCGGGTGCCAGGGACCGCACTTGCATAACCTGGCGAGCGCCATGCCCGTTCCCTTGAAGGCTCCATGGATGGAGATGGCTTCGAGGGCATAGGCACTGCACGTCGGTTCAAAACGACAGGTGGAGACCATCTTAAGGCCTGACACATGCTTTTGGTAGAAGCGCACCCCGTAAACCAAGACCCTGCCGAACCCGCGGGCTTCGGGGATCTCTTGGCCTTGGGAGTTCAGATATCCCATGTGCTTAACGCTTTGCGGATATCACGCTCAAGACGCTGGCTGGTGGCCTCGCTGCTGGCGGGCAGCGCACGAATAACGATGTCGACATTGGCGGGTAAAGCTTTCCCGTTGACTCCATCGCGCATGAGCGACATGCACACATGACGAAGCCGCCGGGAGGTGCGGTGGCGAACCACGGCATTCCCGACGGCTTTCGACACAATGAGGCCGAACCGCGGCCCAGTGGCCGCGATGTCGTCTTCACCGTCATTAAAGCGCAAATGCACGACGGCAGTGCGCGTGCCCGCCCGGCGCCCGCCCTTGATGGTCCGCCGAAACTGCCTCGGGGACGTGAGCTTGTGCTGGGCTGGAAGCATGAATTAAGCGGTGAGCTTAGCGCGACCCTTCTTGCGACGAGCGGCGACGATAGCGCGGCCGGCGCGGGTGCTCATGCGGGTACGGAAGCCGTGCTTGCGAGCGCGACGACGGTTGTTCGGCTGGAAGGTACGCTTACCCTTTGCCACGATTAACTCCTTGAAGTTGTTGGTGGATGGCACAGCCCAGCGCCGCCGGCGCTCAGGCTTAAACATCCACTGATGAATGGTGTACGTGGGGATGAGGCTTCGCACTTGAAGCGCCATGAGGCGTGGCGAGGCATTCCCACATGCAACATGTGCACCATGCACTGTTGCGATAGACCATCACAGGTTACGTGACAGGTAGCGCGCTAAACAAATCGACACACTGGGTGTCCCCGAAATTACAAGGATGTTTTTATCCGCAGCTAGAGCGGCACTTTTCACCCACATGCTGCGCGGTCAACGCCTCCTCCCACCGACCGTGGCGCGGTCGAGCCGCGGTCGCGCCAGGCGTGCAAAGAAGTGCGTTAGACAGCATCCCCATAACGCGGTACAACTGAGGAATCTAATTCCACAGCCGCCCACAGGGTGTGGATAACTCTCAATCATGACTTGAGACTTTTGCTATTTGAGCAGGTCAACTGCATTAAGGAGCCGATGTAAAGTTATCCACAGCCATGAGATAGGCTGTGGATAAACCACCTATTCACACCTGTGGATAACTTTGTGGAATCCGAGGTTACACACTAAAACATCGTGTGGAATCCCCGGTGGAAATCACAAGAAATTGGAATTTCCGCATCCCCGTCTCTTCCTCATCCGTCCATCCGTCCCCGATCCAACCCACGTTCACGCAGTACATACTGCGGCCCTGAAGCCTCTCTTTCAGGCACGTAAGTAGCTGTGGCCGGCCCCACCCGCCGGCACCGCGTGGCCGTGAAGCACACAGAAGGTAGGCGTTTTGTCTGATCCGCAAGCAGCCCTAAGGGCCAGCTGGAAAGCTGTGGTCAGTGATTTGCTGGCACAGTCCGAACAACCGAACTCGGACGTTCCCAACTTCACCCACAGCCAACGCCTCAACCTCCAGCTCGTAGAGCCCATCATGATCGGGGATGGCTACGCGTTGATTGCCGCCCCGCACGAGAATGCCAAGAGTGTTATTGAGGCTGAGCTGGGGGAGTACATCACCCGCGCTCTGTCGCAGCACATGGGCCGGCCGTGTTCCTTGGCCGTGACCATTGCCGCGCCCCCGCAGCCTGCTCCGCAGGAAGAACCCGAAGCTCCCGCCCCCCAGCGCCCCATTCAGACCGAGGCACCGGAGTACGGCATGGGCCACCAGGCTCAGTCTTTCCAACAAGCCATGCCGCCCACGCCACCGACCCAGCCGGCCCAACCCGCTCCGCCCGCTCATCATCAGCCGCGCTCATGGGATGCCGCGCATTCCCCGGCCAGCCTGGATGAGTTGGCTCAGCACTACAGCGAACAGCAACACACCGCTCCCAGCGGCTACCCGGACTACTCGGAGGCAGCCGGCGCGCGCATTCCGCGCGAGGAACCCGCGCACAACCCAAACCACGAAAAATCTCTCAACCCGAAGCACACTTTTGAAAACTTCGTCATCGGGTCCTCCAACCGTTTTGCCAACGGTGCCGCCGTGGCCGTGGCCGAAAACCCCGCCCGCGCCTATAACCCACTGTTCATTTGGGGCGGCTCCGGGCTGGGCAAGACGCACCTGTTGCACGCGGCCGGAAATTACGCCCAGGTCCTGCACCCGGGCCTGCGGGTGAAATATGTGTCCTCGGAGGAATTCACCAACGATTACATCAACTCGCTACGCGATGACCGCCAAGAGTCCTTCAAGCGCCGCTACCGCAACTTGGACATCCTCATGGTCGATGACATCCAGTTCTTGGAAGGCAAGGAATCCACTCAGGAAGAGTTCTTCCACACCTTTAATGCCCTGCACCAGGCCAACAAGCAGATCATTTTGTCTTCCGACCGCCCGCCGAAGCAGCTAACGACCCTGGAGGATCGCCTCCGCACCCGCTTTGAGGGTGGTCTGATTACGGATATTCAGCCGCCAGACCTGGAAACGCGCATCGCCATCCTCATGAAGAAGGCTTCTGCGGACGGCACAGACGTCGATCGCTCGGTCCTCGAGCTCATCGCCTCCCGCTTCGAATCCTCAATTCGCGAGCTCGAGGGCGCGCTCATCCGTGTGTCTGCTTACTCTTCCTTGGTCAATGAGCCGATCAGCCTAGAGATGGCGGAGATTGCCCTGCACGATTTGGCTCCTGATTCTGCGGATCGCCAAATCACCGCGGCGGCCATCATCGAGGTCACGGCGGACTACTTCAACATCGACGTGGACACCCTGCGCGGTTCCGGTAAGAAGCGCGCCGTCGCCCACGCCCGCCAGCTGGCGATGTACCTGTGCCGCGAGCTCACCGAGCTGTCCCTGCCGAAGATCGGTGATCAGTTCGGCGGCAAGGACCACACCACCGTCATCTATGCCGACCGCAAGATCCGCAAGGAAATGACAGAAAACCGCAACACCTACGACGAGATCCAGGCGCTGACCCAGCGCGTGAAGAACCACAACCAGCGTTAGCACCACGCAGCGCTTGGCGACGTCCCCTCCCACCCCGCACAACCTCCGCGCGGGCGTGGGCCGGGGCGTCTTTTTGATCGGTGAAGACTTATCCACATAGTTATTCACAGCTGTGTAATTTCACTGTTGTAATTTGTAGATCCTCGTCACGTTTTCTTCTTCCACAGCAGATCAGCAGCCTCTTCAGCCTTGTGAGCAACCCTGTGATCAGCGGCGATAGATCTGGGGATGGATTGTGGATAACTTCGGCCCCGACCGAGTTACTCACATTTCTTGTCATTTGATCACAGTGATCCCACACCCTCACTCACAGATCGGTTCGCGGCTGAGAGCTTGGCCTTTGCTGGGTTGTCCACAGATCCCACAGCGCTTATTACTACTCCTATTTTGTTTTCTCCCTAACTAAGAAGAAAAAGGATGTGTGTGATTCGCCGGCGCCCAGCCTGGCCGCACGGTCTCATCGAGGGCCGAAGAGGCGAATGACAAAACTCCTGTGGTTCGGTGCTGATCCTGTAAGTTGGAGTGAGCTTGCAAGAATCTTCCATCCGGAACTAGAGGAGCGTCTCACCATCATGGAGCAGTCCGTGTCATTTCGCGTTGCCAAAGATGATCTCGCTAACGCCGTAGCGTGGGTCGCGCGCAGCCTTCCTTCGAAGGTCACCCAACCAGTACTGCGCGCCATGCTGATCACCGCGGATGACAATGGTTTGGAATTCACGGGCTTCGACTACGAGGTGTCGACTCGCGTGCGCATCGCCGGCATGGTGGATGAGCCGGGACGTATCGCGGTGGCCGGTAAGTTGCTCTCTGACATCGTCGCTTCCTTGCCCAACAAGGAAATTGAGATGACGCAGGAGGACAACAAGGTTCTCTTGGTTTGTGGTTCCTCCCGCTTCGAGCTGCCGCTCATCCCGCTGGATGATTACCCTCAGCTCCCTGTCCTGCCGGAGGTTACCGGCACCATCAACCCGCAGCTCTTCGTCGAAGCCATCAGCCAGGTCGTCGCGGCCGCCGGCAAAGATGACACGCTGCCGATGCTCACCGGCGTGCACATCGATATCAATGGTTCCCACGTGGAGATGACGGCGACGGACCGCTTCCGCTTGGCCATGCGCACCTTCGAGTGGGAGCCGGTATCTCCTGATGTCCAGGCCAAGCTCCTCGTACCGGCCAAGACTCTGCAGGAGACCGGCCGTTCTCTCGACACGCACCTCAACATCCCGGTGGAGATCGCCGTGGGCACGGGTGAGAACATCGCGGCCGAGGGCCTGTTTGGCCTGCATGCCGATAACCGCGAGACCACCACGCGCATGCTCGATGCAGATTTCCCAAATGTGGCACCCCTGCTGCCGAAGACCCACACGGCCATGGCCAGCATTGAGGTCGCCCCGCTGCAGGAAGCCATCCGCCGCGTATCGCTGCTGACGGACCGCAACGCCCAGATTCGCATGGAGTTCAGCGAAGGTGAAGTGACCTTGGCCGCCGGCGCCGATTCCGGCCGCGCGAGCGAGTCCCTGCCCTGTGCTTTTAACGGCCGCGACAACTTCGTCATTGCGTTTAACCCGTCCTACCTCAAGGATGGTTTGGCCGTGGTCCACACGGACCGCGTGGTCTTCGGCTTTACCGAGCCCTCGCGCCCGGCGATTATGATTCCGGAGCCGGAGGAGCTGCCGGAGGCCAACGAGGATGGTTCTTTCCCCACGCCGGAGACTGACTTCACCTACCTGCTGATGCCAGTGCGCTTGCCGGGCTAGGCCATATGTTTATTCGCGATCTCGATGTCAGGGACTTTCGCTCCTGGCCCGAGCTCACTCTCAGGCTGCAACCGGGGATTACCCTTTTTATCGGCCGCAACGGTTTTGGCAAGACCAATATCGTCGAAGCCATCGGCTATGTTGCCCACCTGTCCTCGCACCGCGTCGCCCACGACGCCCCCCTCGTGCGCCACGGCGCAACCAACGCCCGCATCTCCGCCACGGCGGTCAACCAGGGACGCGAGCTTACCGCGCACCTGCTCATCAAACCCCACGCGGCCAACCAGGCACAGATCAATCGCACGCGCCTGAAATCCCCGCGGGAGCTGCTCGGGGTGGTGCAAACAGTGCTCTTTTCCCCGGAGGATTTATCCCTCGTGCGCGGCGAGCCGGCAACGCGCCGCCAGTATTTGGATGACATCATTGCCTCCCGCACTCCGCGTCTGGCGGGTATCAAGGCCGACTATGACAAGGTGCTCAAGCAGCGCAACGCGCTGTTGAAGTCGGCGTCACCGAGCCTGCGCCGCGGCTACAACGACAGCGACGGCGCCTCCGCGCTGGCAACCCTCGACGTGTGGGATACTCAGTTGTCTTCGCTCGGCGCGCAGGTGATCCAGGCACGCCTGGCGCTTGTCGACGAACTCCGCGAGCTCATCCCCGCCGCCTATGCCGGCTTGGCCCCGGAATCGCGCCCCGCGGCCATCGAGTACAAGTCCACGGTGGATACCTCCGACCGCGAGGTCATCGAGGCGATGATGCTGACCGAACTTGCTACCAAGCGCCAGCGCGAAATCGAGCGCGGGATCTCGCTCGTCGGCCCGCACCGCGATGACCTCATTCTCAACCTGGGGACGAGTCCCGCTAAGGGCTTTGCCAGCCACGGTGAGACTTGGTCTTATGCCATCTCCTTGCGCCTAGCGGAGTTCAACCTGCTGCGCCAGGATGGCACGGATCCGATCCTCATCCTTGACGATGTCTTTGCTGAGCTCGATGCCAAGCGCCGCGAGAAGCTCGTCCATCTCGCCGCAGGCGCGGAACAAGTGCTCATCACTGCGGCGGTGGATGAGGATTTGCCCGGCAACCTACAGCCCATCGAGCGCTTTACCGTCAGCGTGCGCGATACCGACGAGGGCCGGGTATCAGAGATCGCACCGTACGATGCGGGCGGTGAAAGCGATGACTGAGCAGGAATTTGATCCGGTCAAAGCGCTCTTTGAGCGCACCCGAAACACGTCGAAAAATCCGCCAAAGCTCAATAAACCGGCCCCCAAGATGAACCTGGCGCCAACGTCACAAGAACAGCAGCCGAAGCCTTTTCGGCGCGGGCGTCCCAGCGGCCCCGACGGTCGCCGCCGGCGCCGCAGTCTCGAGATCCCTAGCCTGGGCGCGCAGATCCAACGCGAGATTGGCAAGCGCGGCTGGGAGCACGAATTAGCTCATGGCTGGGTCATGGGCAATTGGGAAAACCTCGTAGGCGAGCGCATTGCCGCGCATACCCAGCCGCTCACCATCAAGGAGCAGGTTGTCTACGTGGCGTGCGATTCCTCCAGCTGGGCCACCGAGCTGCGCTACCTGCAGCGGCCCATCTTGCAGAAGATCGCCGACCGCCTAGGTCCGGACGTGGTGGTTAAGCTCCACATTCAAGGGCCTAAGCAGCACCGCAACTATGAGGGCCGCCAATGGGTCAAGCCGCAAGGCTCACAGGATACGTACGGCTGATCGGGGCGATCGCGAAATTCACGCAAATTTGGGGCTCTCACGGGCGTGCACTGTCCTCGCGTGGGGGGACACAGTGTAGAATGGCTAAAGTCTTAGATTTAGCTCTAGCCAAAAGGAGTACACGAATCCGTGGCTGAACAACACGCATATGATGCGGGGTCAATTACGATTCTGGAGGGCCTTGAGGCCGTCCGTAAGCGCCCCGGTATGTACATCGGTTCCACCGGTGCCCGCGGCCTGCACCACCTGATCTGGGAGATCGTCGACAACTCCGTCGATGAGGCAATGGCGGGCTATGCCGACAAGGTCATTGTCACCCTCCGTGAGGACGGGGGCATCGAGGTCATCGATAACGGCCGTGGTATCCCGGTCGAAATGCACGCCTCCGGTATCCCTACCGTCCAGGTGGTTATGACCCAGCTGCATGCCGGCGGTAAGTTCGACTCTGAATCTTATGCCGTGTCCGGTGGTCTGCACGGCGTGGGTATCTCCGTGGTCAACGCCCTGTCCACCCGCGTCGAGGCGGACATCAAACGCGATGGCAAGCACTGGTACCAGAACTTCAACAACGCTATCCCCGATGAGCTGGTGGAGGGCGATAATGCCCGCGGCACCGGCACCACCATCCGCTTCTGGCCGGACCCGGAGATCTTTGAAACCGTCGAGTTTAACTACGACACCATCGCTCGCCGCCTGCAGGAGATGGCCTTCCTGAACAAGGGTCTGACCATTGTTCTGCGTGACGAGCGCGCCATCTCCAAGGAGCAGGCCGAGCTCGAGGAGATCGCCGAGGCCGGCGATTCCGCCGTCAGCCTGAGCTCCCTGGATAACAAGGACGAAGCCGGCCAGGAGGGCGAGGACGGCGAGGGCAAGACTTCCAAGAAGAAGAAGGAAGTCACCTACCACTACCCGAACGGTCTGCAGGACTACGTTGCGCACCTCAACAAGAATAAGTCCGCCATCCACCCCACCATCGTTGCCTTCGACGTTAAGGGTGAGGACCATGAGGTGGAAATAGCGCTGCAGTGGAACCAGGGCTACAAGCAGTCCGTCCACACTTTCGCCAACACCATTAACACTCACGAAGGCGGCACGCACGAGGAAGGCTTCCGCGCGGCTCTGACCACCCTGATGAACCGCTACGCCAAGGAGCACAAGCTCCTCAAGGAAAAGGATGGCAACCTCTCCGGCGATGACTGCCGTGAAGGCCTTGCTGCCGTTATTTCCGTCAAGGTGGCGGACCCGCAGTTCGAGGGCCAGACCAAGACCAAGCTCGGTAACTCGGAGATCCGCGGCTTTGTCCAGCGCTCTGTCAACGAGCACCTCAACGATTGGTTCGACGCCAACCCGGCTGAGGCCAAGGTCATTATCAACAAGGCCGTATCCTCCGCACACGCCCGCGTAGCCGCCCGTAAGGCACGTGAGTTGGTGCGCCGCAAGTCCGCCGGTGACCTCGGCGGCCTGCCCGGCAAGCTGGCAGATTGCCGCTCCAAGGATTCGAAGCTTTCTGAGCTTTACATCGTGGAGGGTGACTCCGCAGGTGGTTCCGCGAAGGGCGGCCGCGATTCCATGTTCCAGGCCATCCTGCCGCTGCGCGGCAAGATCCTCAACGTGGAAAAGGCCCGCATGGACAAGGTTCTCAAGAACGCTGAGGTCCAGGCCATCATCACCGCCCTGGGCACCGGTATCCACGAAGAGTTCGATATTTCCAAGCTGCGCTACGACAAGATCGTGCTCATGGCCGATGCCGACGTGGACGGCCAGCACATCGCCACGCTGCTTCTGACCCTGCTCTTCCGCTTCATGCCGCAGCTGGTTGAGGATGGTCACGTCTACCTGGCGAATCCGCCGCTGTACAAGCTGAAGTGGGCCAAGGGCCAGCCGGGCTACGCCTTCTCCGATGCTGAGCGCGACAAGCTGCTGGCTGAGGGCCTGGAAGAGGGCCGCAAAATCAACAAGGACGACGGCATCCAGCGCTACAAGGGTCTGGGTGAGATGAACGCTGCCGAGCTGTGGGAAACCACCTTGGATCCGACCACCCGCGTCCTGCGCCGCGTGGATCTGGAAGATGCGCAGCGCGCCGATGAGCTCTTCTCCATCCTGATGGGTGATGACGTGGCCGCTCGTCGCTCCTTCATTACCCGCCGTGCGAAGGACGTTCGCTTCCTCGACGTCTAAGGCGTCTCAGAGCACGAGCCCATAGGGGAACAAGAGAAAGCAAAAAAAAGACCAGCCCTCAGAAAGAGGTGCTGGTCTTTTGTTCTTCGGTGCCTGGGGCCCGGATAGTTAATCCACTTATACGGTATCCATGTGGCGCTGCACCACACGGCCGATGGTCGCCACGTGAGGCTCCACAATGGACGAGGCCTTGCCGCGCAGCGACTTGTAGGTCCGCGCGATACCGGGGGCTTTAATATCTTCGGCGGACTTATCAGCTGCAGACATAAGGGACTCTGTAATTTCGCCGCTGCGCCCGTCCAAGTAGGTGCCAAAGTCGGACTGCTCTGAGCCCTCAAATTCCTTCCAATAGGAATCCAGGCTGTTGAGCAGCTCCGGCAGCATCTGGTTGATTCCCTTCGACAGAACCTTGGAGTCCGCCTTCTTTGCGGCCACCAAGGCGCCCTTGAAGGCCATGCCGGTGATACCGGTGAGGGATGCTACAGCATCGTCTGCTGCTGTGGACAAGTCCGCCACCACGGCGTTGCGGGTAGGGGACTGGAGGAGTTGGGAGAGGTTTGTCATACAGGCGAGCTTACTGTGCCGGGGCGCTGGAGCCTGCCTTGAGCGCGGCAAGCTGGTCAGCAATCTCCGGGAAACCATTGGTGCGAGCGAGGCGCTCGAGGTCGAAGTCGAGACCACCCTCGTAGAGACGGTTGTGCTCGGAAGAACCGGAGGAGCCTGCCATGCCGATTTGCGCGGCGAATTCATCTGCCTGGGCGCGCAGGGCTGGGTTGTTATCCACGACGAGCTTGAGCAGTGCCATCGCTGCAGCGATGGAACCGCCGATGATGAGCGTCATGTCGATGGGCGTGGAGCCGGTCAGGGAGGAGCCGCCTTCGCCCTGCTCGAAGTCGGGATTTACGTTGGCCTTCCAATCATCATTCGTGGTTTCAGCGCTCGCGGCGGGGGCTACGGAAGTGGTGAGGGTGGTAGCCACAACGCCGGCGGCGAGGAACTTCTTCAAAGACATAGAGGACATAGGGAATTCCTTTCTCAGAAGGGAATAGAGACTTCTTTATCACGTTTAACTTACATAACTTCTGCAACAGAAAGATAGACCTGCGCGCACAATCGCGCGAATTCTTCATTCTTTCCGCTCAACGCGGGCACTGAGCGCAAGACCGTCTCCAGCGACTGCGCGGCCGCGGCACGGCTGCCGTGCACGGCAATCCCCTCGATGGTTGCCGTGCTCGCGGCGGCCGCGGCGGCTAGGGCGGCGAAGTTGGTTATTCGCACGCGATATGCCCGGCAGAATTCCCGCGCGATCACAATCAGTTGCTCAACACTCATTTGCGCGAGCCCCGAGCCTGGCGGATCTCCGCCTCCAATTCCGAGCGCCCGGGCAGCAGCCGGCGCGCGGTGTCCTGGACCTCAGCATCCGAAAGGGTCCGCGCGGCTGCCGCGACGACGGCGCGGACCACCGCCTCGTGCTTGGAATTACCTTGCGCGGAAGCCAACAAGGTCAGCGCGTGGTCTTGCTCTGGGGTCAGGCGCAGTGTCATAGCCATGGCGAGAATGGTATCACGGTGATACCACGTCCGAGCCAGAAACAGCCTCAGAGGTCGTTAAACGGTACGATAGGGCCTTATGAGTGATAACAACGGTGATCTCTTCGATCGCATCCAACCAATTGACATCAATGAGGAGATGGAGTCGAGCTACATCGACTACGCCATGTCCGTCATCGTCGGCCGCGCCCTGCCGGAGGTGCGCGACGGCCTCAAGCCGGTTCACCGCCGCATCCTCTACGCCATGTATGACTCCGGCTACCGCCCAGACCGTGGCTACGTAAAGTCCGCCCGCCCGGTCTCGGACACGATGGGTCAGTTCCACCCGCACGGTGACTCCGCCATCTACGACACCCTCGTGCGCCTTGCACAGCCGTGGAACATGCGCTACCCGCTGGTCGACGGCCAAGGTAACTTCGGCTCCCGCGGTAATGACGGCCCGGCAGCTATGCGTTACACCGAGTGCCGCATGACGCCGCTGGCCATGGAGATGGTCCGCGATATCCGCGAAAACACCGTCGACTTCGCCCCGAACTACGACGGCAAGACGCAGGAACCGACCATCCTGCCCTCCCGCGTTCCGAACCTGCTGATGAACGGCTCCGGCGGTATCGCCGTCGGTATGGCCACCAACATTCCGCCGCACAACCTCAACGAGCTGGCGGATGCCATCTACTGGCTGCTTGATAACCCGAATGCTTCTGAGGAAGAAGCCTTGGCAGCCTGCATGGAACGCGTTAAGGGCCCAGATTTCCCCACCGCGGGTCTTATTGTGGGTGACCAGGGCATCAAGGATGCCTACACCACCGGCCGCGGCTCCATCCGTATGCGCGGCGTGACCTCCATTGAGGAGGTGGGCAACCGCCAGACCATCGTTATCACTGAGCTGCCCTACCAGGTCAACCCGGACAACATGATCTCCAATATCGCGGAGTCCGTGGTTAACGGCAAGATCGCCGGAATCGCCAAGATTGAGGATGAGTCCTCCGACCGTGTGGGCATGCGCATCGTTGTCACCCTCAAGCGTGACGCTGTAGCCCGCGTTGTCCTTAATAACCTGTACAAGCATTCCCAGCTGCAGACCTCTTTCGGCGCCAACATGCTTTCCATCGTGGATGGCGTGCCGCGCACCCTGCGCCTGGACCAAATGCTGAGCTACTACGTGGCTCACCAGATCGAGGTCATCGTCCGCCGTACCCAGTTCCGCCTCGATGAGGCCGAGAAGCGCGCCCACATTCTGCGCGGTCTGGTCAAGGCACTCGACATGCTCGATGAGGTCATCGCGCTCATCCGCCGCTCCCCGACGGTGGAGGAGGCACGCGAGGGCCTGATGCAGCTTCTCGGCGTCGACGAGATCCAGGCCGATGCCATCCTGGCTATGCGTCTGCGTCGCCTGGCTGCCCTGGAGCGCCAGAAGATCATCGATGAGTTGGCCGAGATCGAGGAGATCATCGAGGACCTGAAAGACATCCTCGCTCGCGACGAGCGTCAGCGTCAGATCGTCCACGATGAGCTGGAGGAAATCGTCGAGAAATACGGCGATGAGCGTCGCACCCAGATTGTCGCCGCCTCCGGAGACGTTTCCGACGAGGACCTCATCGCCCGTGAGAACGTCGTCGTCACCATCACCGCTACCGGTTATGCCAAGCGCACCAAGGTCGATGCTTACAAGGCACAGAAGCGCGGCGGCAAGGGCGTGCGCGGCGCGGAGCTCAAGCAGGACGATATTGTGAAGAACTTTTTCGTCTGTTCCACGCACGACTGGATCCTGTTCTTCACCAACTTCGGCCGCGTCTACCGCCTCAAGGCCTACGAACTCCCAGAGGCCGGCCGCACCGCCCGCGGCCAGCACGTGGCCAACCTGCTGGAGTTCCAGCCAGAGGAGCGAATTGCTCAGGTCATTCAGATCCAGTCCTACGAGGACGCCCCATACCTGGTCCTTGCTACCCAGCAGGGCCGCGTAAAGAAGTCGCGCCTGACCGATTACGAGTCCGCACGTTCCGCCGGGCTTATCGCCATCAACCTCAACGAGGGCGATGCGCTGATCGGTGCACAGCTCGTCAACGAGGGCGATGACATTTTGCTCACCTCTGAACAGGGCCAGGCTATCCGCTTTACTGCAGACGATGACCAGTTGCGCCCGATGGGCCGCGCTACCGCCGGTGTGAAGGGCATGCGCTTCCGCGGCGATGACCAGCTGCTGTCCATGTCCGTGGTCAATGACGGCCAGTTCCTCCTGGTGGCTACCTCCGGCGGCTACGGGAAGCGCACAGCCATTGAGGAGTACACCCCGCAAGGCCGCGGTGGACTCGGCGTGATGACCTTCAAGTACACGCCGAAGCGCGGCAAGCTCATTGCAGCAATCGCCGTCGACGAGGACGACGAGATCTTTGCCATCACCTCCGCCGGTGGTGTTGTGCGCACCGAGGTCAACCAGATTCGCCCGAGCTCCCGCGCCACCATGGGCGTGCGCTTGGTCAACCTGGCAGATGACGTCGAGCTGCTGGCCATCGACCGCAATGTTGAGGACGACGGCGAAGAAGACGCCCAGGCAGTTGCCAAGGGTGAAAAGTCCGTCGAGGACGTCAAGCCCGAACACCTCAAGCTTGGAGAGAACTCCAAGCCGGAAAAGGGCGAAGACAAGGACTCCGATAAGGACGAGGAGTAAACCATGATTGGACGAGAGCTTCACCTAGCCCGGATTTCGCCTATGTCGGCGTTCCGCGTTGGCTTGGCCATGTCCCTCGTCGGCCTCGTGGCCTGGATCATCGCCGTGTGCCTGCTGTACATCGGCCTTGACCAGGCGGGCATCTGGGATTCCCTGAACAGCCTTGTTGGCGGTGTCGGCGGCGGCTTTGAGGTCTCCTTCGGATTGGTCGTTTCTGCAGCCGCCCTGTTCGGCGCCATCATCGCCGTCCTGATGACGATTCTGGCGCCACTCATGGCTGTTATATATAACGCCATCGTGGACGTCTTCGGAGGGTTCAAGATCCGACTGCAAGATGAGCCGCATCAATAGCGATACAAAGTGAAGTAAAACCAGCTTCAAATACTGCATATGACCAGGCGATTTGTAATAAATCGCCGGTCCTATGTAGAGTAACTACTCGTTCCGGTCAAGGGCCTATAGCTCAGTCGGTTAGAGCGCATCGCTGATAACGATGAGGTCGCTGGTTCGATTCCAGCTAGGCCCACCACGGAACAATGGGGCATTAGCTCAATTGGTAGAGCATCTGCTTTGCAAGCAGAAGGTCAGGAGTTCGATTCTCCTATGCTCCACAATATAAATAAGGAAAGACGCTCAGCGACGACAAAGAAGCTGGGTGTCTTTCCTTTTTCCACTTAAGCCCCACGAAGGCTCACAGGAATCACCCGTTCCAGGTATCAGGGGGAGTGAGGGTGAAAGTTGGGCCGACACCCTAGCAAGTGCAATGACATTCGTGTAATTATTACCCAGATAGGGGTAGTACATTCACAGCTGTCACAAAGGTTCGAAATAGTTTCAATTTCAACTCCTGTAAAGAAGAATGCCATCTACCAGCCAAAATGCTAGGCATCGCCGCCAGCTGGTTGGAAAAAGTTTAAAAATAAGTTGTGTTTGACTGGAAAGACCCGCCAGACTTCGATAATCTTGCTGCAGCGACAAAAGCTGCACTACTCGTTGAGAATGTGAAGATCATTCATGAAGAACGATTGCTAGCGTCGCCCTACACGACGGTTATCGTAAGATAATTTTCACAGTCCGACCTCAACTCTCATAGGGGAAATACATGTTCAAGAACCGTGTTCGCACCGCTGCTCTCGCAGGTGCTATCGCAGTTGCCACCGGTGTCTCCGGTGTAGCAGTCCCGGCTTTCGCCCAGGACACCAACGCCACCAACATCCAGGGCGGCGGCTTCAATGAGCCGGACGCATCCCTGGGCAAGGATGTAGAGGCCAAGAATGTCACCGAGGCTGAGCTCCGCAAGCTCGTAGAAGCAACCGACCACTACATTGTCAACAACAACCAGTTCCGCGAGCTCTACGAAGCTGCCGCTGCTGCTAACACCGACGGTCTCGACCGCTCCGAGCAAGCAGATCACAAGGCTTACCAGGCTGCAGCCAACGAGGCTACCAAGCAGCTCGCACAGGCTGAGAAGAACGTTCAGGCTGCTCGCGCTTCCGTAGCATACGCTCTGCAGAACGACAAGGGCGCTGACAAGGCTTGGGCTAACTACGAAGAGAAGGCCTTCGACTACAACAACACTGTTACCAACGCCGCTGGCGGCCAGCGCTATGGTAAGGACGAGTCCAAGCTCGGCCTGCTGGAGAGCGACCTGAACAAGGCTAACAAGTGGGTCGAGAACAAGGTCAACGACGAAGACAAGTCTGGCCTCCCGCCGCTGAAGGCTCCGGAGCTGAGCCCGGTCGACCCGGAGATCTTTGACTCCGTTCAGAACACCCCGGCGAAGAACATCAAGATCTTCGAAGACACCATCAAGACCTACAAGGATCGCCTCGACTACGCCGGTTGGCGCGGTGCTGACAAGAGCGAGGATAGCTACATCACTCGTGACTACGTTCCGCTCCTTGAGCAGCTGATCGCAGACGCTGAGATGCTGCTGGAGCAGCTGAAGGCAGACGGTGCAGAGCTGGAGGAGGCTCGCAAGGCTGCCCTCGAGGCTTCCCGTACCGCTCAGGGTGCCGACATCCTGGTTCGCCAGGGCTACCTGGACCAGGCTCACGCACAGGTTCGCGTCCTGCGCGCAATGGAGGCTGAGTTCGCTATCGGCGCTCGTGAGCTCGAGCTGCGCGAGGCTGGCGACAACGCTACCGTTGTAATCCGTGACCGTGAGAACGGCGGCGACAAGCGCGTCACCCTGCGTGAGGCTTACGCTGAGCTCATCGCCCACAACACCGGTATCGTCTCCATCGCTAAGCAGAAGAACATGGATGTCTACGAGACGCAGAAGGTAACGGAAAAGGAGTTCAAGGATTGGGCTACCGACGAGGCTAACTTCGACGGCAACCGCATTTGGACCCCGAAGATCCCGGGCAACTTCGTGAACCCGGAGCGCCCGTACGGCGACTCCCCGGTTGCTGTCTGGGATGGCGGCACTGACCAGGAGCGCCTCGACTACCTGGCTAAGAAGGTTGCTGCACAGCAGCTTTGGTTCGGTCCGAACAACTACAACCTCGAGTACGAAGAGGCTTACCGTCAGGTTGTGAACGCTGACAATGGCGTTCAGAAGGACATTGCTGACTCCAAGGCTGCTGAGGAGCAGGCTAAGGCTGAGCGCGAGCGCGCTGAGCAGGAGGCTAAGGACCGTCAGCGTATCGCTGACGCCCTCGAGAACCTGGCTGGCGGCAACAAGGGCGGCGACAACGGTTCCGACGACGCTACCAAGCCGGGCAACAACAAGGATGACAAGTCCTCCAACATCAAGGACAAGCTGTCCAACGATGGCAAGCCGACCCCGCTCGCTATCTTCGGCATCGTCGCTGGTGTCCTGGCCGCAATCGCAGCTGCTTTCCCGGCAATTGCTAAGGCTCTGAACATCAAGCTCCCCTTCTAATTCAAGCTAGCTTGAATAGGCTTCGCCCCTAACGGAGCCAGAGTTTAGGAAGCACCCCACCAAGTGGTGGGGTGCTTCTCTTTGTTTTTTAGCCCGACTCCAAAATGGGTATATGGAGGGCTGCGACCTCAGACGGATCTACGCAAACAAGATGCCGTAGGACAAGCTACTTGTGTTAGCTTGTCCTACGGCGTGAGCTGACCTTGGGTTGTTAACTTTTGCTCTACTTGCTGAGGTACTGGCGTCCAGGTTCGGAGTTAGGGATAAGCGTGTCTAGCGATACTGGCTCTAACCCTTTGGCACGGAGGCCGTCAATGACGCATGGGGCGGCATCAACTGTCGTGATGTGAATGTCATGCATGAGGATGATGTCGCCTGCTTGGGCGCCGTCAACGGCTGCTGCGCAGATATGGTCGGAGTTGCGGTCCTTCCAATCTAGGGTGTCAATGCTCCACAGGGCTTGTGCTTGTCCGTTGTTTTTGGCTGCGTTAGCGACTGTCTGGTTCGTTGCACCGTAGGGTGGGCGTACCCAACGAGGGCTGTCGCCTGTTGCTGCCTTGATGGCAGCAGCACCTGATTTGATTTCCGCGTCAACCTCATGCGCGGGAAGCTTGTTCAGTTCGCGGTGTGTATCGGTGTGGTTGCCCACGGTGTGGCCCTCTGCTTTCATACGCCGGAGGAGCTCGGGATGAGCATAGGCATGAGGAGCTAGGACCATGAAGCTGGCGTGGGCGTCCTTGGCCTTTAAGGTGTCGAGAAGCTGGCCCGTCAATGCATCCGGGCCATCGTCGTAAGTGATGGCCACACAATTGGAGCAGGTATCGTCCGCTATTGATTGGGCTTTCGCCTTGTCAGCGTGGTTGGGATCGTCGGTTCGTGGCTCGGTGTTCTGCTTTGTTGCCGGGCGTGAGGAACCCGCAAAGACGGGATTCTCCTGAAGCTCCTTGGGCAGGGCCTTGTAGGCCTCGTACTCGATGCGGTCTACTTCTCTGCGCATGTCCTGCACAGTCGGAATCGTTGGCTGCGGGATGGATGGCTGCGGCAGTGTGGGTAGCTGTTGGGCAGTTGCCTGCTGTGGCACCGTAACGGTGGCAGCCAACGTGAGGGCGGCTACGGAGCGGAGGAGTATTCGGCGCATGACGACCTTCCACTAAAGTTTCAGAGACGACTCATTGTCCCTCTTTCGCGTGCTGTTTTCCGTGGTGACACGCAACTAAAGAGGTGTGAGTTAACTAAAGTGACGAAAGTTACCGCGCTTGGTGAGGACTACTCTGCCGGTCATGATTTCGTAGATGCGCGCACAAGGAGTACGCTATGTAGCTGCTGGGGCATTAGCTCAATTGGTAGAGCATCTGCTTTGCAAGCAGAAGGTCAGGAGTTCGATTCTCCTATGCTCCACAAGGCGCTCACTGTGTGAGCGCCTTTTAGGTTTTCTGGTCTTTCTGGTCTTGTTGATCAGTTGTCTTCTGATGTGGCCTTGTCGATGTCTTTGGCATCGGCGTTGCTGTCGAAGCGCTTGACTAAGACGATGTGGCCGTCCCTCTCGCTCACTGGCTCGAAACCCAAGTGGAGGTAAAGGCGATGTGCGCGGTCGTTGTCTTTAGCCACTGAGAGTGAGATGCCCGGGGCGCCCATCTCCCGGGAGAGGTCGGTGGCGGCGTCGATCAGCAGGGTACCGACACCCTGGCCCCGGAAGCGGGGCTCCACGGCCAAGGCGAGCTCTGGAATACCTTCCGCCACGTGTCCAAATCCATGGCGCTCAGCCGTACCCCAGTTCAGCCAGACTCCACCGGCGGGGACGTGGCCCTCCCAAGCGATGAAACCTCCGCGGGAAGGCTCCCAACCACCGAGGTAATAGTCGAAACCTTCCTCGAAACCTTCAGGAAGTTCCTTGTGCTCATCGCCGAAAGTATCGGCAAGGAAGTTGATACGGGCCAGATAGGTGCGGTCGGCTTCAGTAAGGGAAAGAAGATGCATGAGCTCCATGGTAGGCGCGGAGAAGACCTATTTCCCATGCTCCCATTGGGCATAGGCCGAGGCATAGCGCCCGCCCAGAGCGATGAGGTCGGCGTGGGTGCCATCCTCGACGATCTGGCCTTGTTCCATGACGATGATGCGGTCGGCCTCGCGGGCTTGGTCCAGGCGGTGGGCAACGACGAGTGAGGTGCGGTCTTTGGTGACGGCCTTGGCGGCGTGTTCGAGTACCTCGGCGTGCTCGGAGCCGGCCTCGGAGGTGGCCTCATCCATGATGAGTACTGGCGGTTGGCGCAGGATCATGCGGGCCAGTGAGAGCTGTTGCTCGGCCTCCGCGCCGATCTCTTCGTTACCGGCGCCGATGAGCGTGTCTAGGCCTTGGGGAAGCCAGCGCGAATTCTCATCAAGGCCCACGGTGTTGAGCGCGCGCCAAAGTTCCTCATCGCTGGCATCGGGTTTCGCCAACAGTAGATCGTTGCGCAGCGTGCCGGAGAAGAGGTGGACTTCCTGAGTAATGAGGGCGACGTGCTCGGTGATCCAGGTATTCGGCACCGTGGCGGTATCAATCCCGTCGAGGCTGATGGTGCCCGTTGTGGGGTACTGCAGGCCCGCGACGAGGGAGGCGAGGGTTGATTTGCCCGCGCCGGAGGTGCCCACGAGGGCGGTGGTGGTGCCGGCGGTGAGGGTCAGGGAGACGTCGTTAAGCACTGGCGCCCCACCGGGGTAAGCGTAGGAGAGGTGCTCGATGGTGATGGTGGGGGCGTCGCTAAGCCGGGGAGTGTCCTTCTGGTTCGCGCTGGTGTGCGCGCTGTCCTCGAGGGTGGCCAGGGCGACGGCGCGGCCGAGGGAGGTCACGGAATGCTGGATTTCACCGGCGAAGAAGAGGATGTTGAAGACGTGGATCTCTAGGCGCATGACCAAGAGCACGGCGGCGGTGGCCTCACCAGGGGTCAGCCAGCCCCAGATCACCATGGGCACGGACATGAGAACAGAGCCCAGCAGCAGCACCGCGAAGGCTAGGGCGCCCTGGCCAACGATGCGGTTGATGAGCGGAACCTTGTCACCCCAGGCCTGTACCGTGTCCCAGGAGTAGCGTTCCATGCGCGCGTGCGCCCAGTCTTTGAGTGAGAACTGGCGGAGGGTCTCCAGTGCGCGGATGGTGTCCAACAGCACGTTGTTGCGGTAAGCCTCCACCGAGGAGACTTCGTTGGCGATGGCGGGGATATCCCGCATGGTGCCGCGGATGAAGGGGTAGAGCAGGCAGCTCACCGCAATGAAGAGCAGGGCGTAGGCGGGGTGGATGAAGATCATCATGAGCGCGGTCAGCGGCAGCATGAAGAGGGTGAGTACCAAGCGGTCACCCATCATGGAGATGGCCATGACCACGGTGTCGATGTCCTTGGACAGGCGCGTGATGATGTTGCCGGTACCTAGCTCCATGACGGCCGGCACGGGGGCACCGAGGGTGGAATCCAGCGCTGAGGTGCGCAGATCCACCGAGAGGCGGCGGGTGGTGGAGGTGACCAGGTAGCGCCCCAGGGTGCGGCCGGTGACCTCTACGAGGAAGCCCACCGCGATGACGATGAGTGCGCCGACCATGGCTGTGCGTCCCGTGCCAAGGACGGGAAGCTCCACGCCCTGGATGATGTCGACGACGCGTCCGAGCACCTGGGAGACCAGGTTCATCATGATGACGGTGACGGTAAAGAGGCCGAAGAAGAGGACGATGCCGAGCCTGCTGGGAGCACTGGGCAGGGACTTCAGAAAACGCAGGCACTCCTGTGGGGAGGCGGGCGCTAAGGCATCCGCGCGGTCTGTGGTGGTGGGGTGGTGGCTCATAGCTCCACCACCTCATCGGCGTTGGCGGCCCACGTGGAGGCGGAGGTGATGACCACGGTGGTCTTGTCGGCGCGCAGTTCGCGCACGCGCTTGGCGACGTCCGCCAGGGTCAACGAATCCAGCCCCGTCGTGGGGTTGTCCAGGACGAGAACGTCGGGATCGAGTGCGAGTGCGCGGGCCAGGGCGACGCGCTGGCGCTGGCCG
Source organism: Corynebacterium sp. HMSC074H12 (assembly GCF_001813755.1). NCBI lineage: Bacteria > Bacillati > Actinomycetota > Actinomycetes > Mycobacteriales > Corynebacteriaceae > Corynebacterium > Corynebacterium sp. HMSC074H12. The sequence goes on along the minus strand of NZ_KV813889.1, from coordinate 82,960 downwards.
CCGGAGAGGTTGAGGCCGGCTTCGCCAATGGGTGCGGTGGGAAGTTCGCCGCCCGGGCCCAGCCCGCCGAGGCGGATAACAATGTCCTCGCAGGCGGAGGCGTGCAAGGCGTCGTGGGTTTGGGTTTGGGTTGCCGCGCGCAGCGGATCGACGTTGTCCTGCAGGGTTCCTTCCAGCACGGAGATGCGGTGCGGCGGGCACAAAGCGCCGTTGTCGTTGAGGTAGCGCACCCAGGAATCCACGGTGCTGCGGCCCGCGGCGGTCGTGGGCATCCACACGTGCAGGCCAGGGGAGAGCTCGATGGGCGTGCCGATTGTCTTCTCGGTAGTGGTATTGAGCTGGCCCAGCAGCTCGCCAACACGCTCCACGGAGGCGCGCGCCCGGGCCCAGTTCTCGGTGAGCAGGCCCAGCGATACGCCGAGCGCGGTCAATGCCGGGGGTGCGAGCATGGTAATCGCCATCATGCCGCCGGGGGCAATGTGGCCTTCGAAGGTTTCCCAGGAGGTCCAGGCCAGAATGCCTACCGCAAAGGAGGCGGGGACCATCTGCCGCACCCAGGCCATGAGGGAGGACAGCTTGGCCTCGTGGAGCATGGTGGTTAGGGCTTCGTGAGCGGCGTCGGAAAAGCGCTGGCGGGCAATGTCCTTGGCGCCCAGGCCTTTGATAACGCGGGAACCTTGGGCGAAGTCCGTGGCGAGTGACAACGCGGTGTTTTCCAGCTGGCGGCGGCGCGCAGCAACCTTGGTCAGCGGCTTGGTGGTGGCCCACGAGGCCAGCGCGGTGGCGAGGGCACCGATCAGTAGGGCGGCGGAGACCTGCCAGGAAACCGGGGCGAGGCTGACCACGGCGCCTAGGAGGTAACCCACCATGACGAGTGGGAAGTTGAGGATCTGCTTGAGTTGGCCGATGTAGTGCGAATCCTCATCCATCGTGTTGAGCAGCCGGCCGGGGCTAATCCCGGCGGTCGAGGCACCCAGCAGCTTATCCAGCAGGTTCAGGCGCAGCGTGTGGGTGCTGCGGGCCTGACTCAGATCCGTGAAAGCATCCGCTGTGGCTTCGCAGATATAGGCGACGTAGAGGATGACCGCGGTAGCCGCAAGCGGCAAGGCTACGGTGCGCCAGGAGGGATCGGAAAAGGCATACTGCGTAGTGTGGCCGATGATGACCGAGACTAATGCGCCCAGCGGTGCGTTGATGAGGGTAGCGATGAAGATGCCGATGACGCCGGTGCGTTGGGCACCCAGCATCCGCCACGTGGCGGCGCCGGGCCGAGAGAAGTCGGTGGTCTCAGTGAGGGATACCTCCCCGGTAGGTGGTTCATCGGGGAGGTACCACGACCACGTCCGCATGCGTGGATAGTGAGTCATAAGGACTCATCTTATAGCGCAATGCGCATAAGGTGGTGATTCAGATTACAGCAAAGAAGGATCGCTGTAATGGGGTACGCGGCTTAAGCCAAGTGGTAGTTGTCCACGTCGTAGCCGTTGAACTCGCGGTCGACGCCGTAGTCATCGACGGAGGTGAACTGCGTGCCGTTTTCGATGGCAAAGCGCAGGTTATCCACGCGGGTGGACGGATCACCGCTGACGGCACCGGCCGGAAAATAGAAGGTGTCCCCGCTCTTGAGCTTGACGATGAGTGATTCGAAGCTCATTCCTGATCTCCTTGCCTGCTGCTGATACGGTGGCGGCGCAAAACTGCGCGCGGGCACCGATCCTTCACGATCGATGCCGATTAACCCTCGATTCAAGCAGGTCGGGCCCGTGCAGGCAAAGGAGTGAGATCAAGGCAACGAAACACGCACCCCCAAGGATGGGGGATTAGTTCTCCTCTTCGGTGTGGAGGCGGTGCTTGCCCTCGGACTCGTGGTCGTCGGTGATGCGGGAGGTGTCGGCATCCTTCTTGTCGGCGTTGCTGACCTCGATCTCGGTCTCGACGGCGTCCTGAATAGCGGTTTCTTCCTCGCGGTGCTTGGCCAGCTGCTCATCCAGGGAGCCCAGCAGCTCCTCGTCGCGCTCGACAACGCCTTCCTCAGCCAGGTCGGACTCCTTCTTGGCATCGTCCTCAGTGGTGGAGGTGTAGACCAAGGTGGAGCCCTGCGGTGCAGACGGGGAGGAGAAGTCTTCGACGCGCGGCGGGACGGCGGACTCCTTCTCCTTCTTCTGGGTGAAGAAGTAGTAGATGCCGCCGCCGATGGCCGCAAGGGCGGCAACGAGCGCGGAGATCAGCCAGATCTTCGAGCCCTTCTTCTTGTCCTTACCGCTGATGCGGCGGGCCTTCTTTTCGGCCTTGGAAGCCTTCTTCTTAGCCTGCTTGCGGGCCTTGGAGGCCTTCTTTTCTGCCTGCTTCTGGGTCTTCTCCCACTGCTTGGAGGCCTTGTCCTGGGCCTCCGCGGCAGCCTCAGAGAGCTTTTCGGTGGCTTCTTCGCTGCGTTCCTTCAGCTCCTCCAGGGCGCGCTCGAGGCGGGAGTGCGCGGCCTTGGTTACGGCACCCGCTTCGCGGCGGGCCTCGGAGAACCAATCGCCATCGCGCTCTTCCATGCGGGCGGCGGCGGTCTCCAGGACGGAGTAGGCCTCGCGAGCCTTTTCATCGCGGCGTTCCTTGAGGCGCTCCACCAGGGCGGAGGTAGCGCTGATGGCTGTGGACAGGGCGGCGGGGTTCATGGGCTCAGGTGCTCCTTTATGTCAATACTGAGGTGATGTGTGTTGGACAACTGTTTATGGAGTGATTGTCGGCGCCGAACCGGGGTGTGCCCGCGTTCGCGCTGGATACTCCCTTTCAGCGTAGTGGCGGCGCGCAGGTCCCGCCACCATATGCGCAAAGGCCGCGAGCTGTTCAAAGAAAATAGACAGCTTTGTACGGATGAGGCGGGTTTTTATTCATTGTGGGTTTGCGTTAACGGTGCAGCTGACTGGGTTCTAAAGGTATCACCAATACTAAAACCCTTTCGCGAGAAATGGACAGCTTGGTACGTTTTGGGACATCAACACCGACGATAAACAACGATAACCTGCAGAGGAGGTGAGCATGTCCCCGCGACTCTCCGCATCCGCGCCACTAGACCAAATCAGCGAAGATACGCCTAAGGAGCTCAAGCGCACCGCTCTCTCTTTCGAGGTGATCCCGCCGCGTCACGATGCGGACGCCGCCAAGATTGACCGCTTATTGGCCACGCTCGCCGCGTATAACCCCGACTACATCGCCGTCACCAGCTCCCAGCGTTCCGGGTGGCTGGAGGGAACCGCGGCGTTTATTGAGAAGATTTCGCGCGATACCGCGATGCGTCCTTTGGCCCACCTGGCTTGCACCGCCGGCACAGAGGAAGAGCTCGTTGGCTGGATCGACACGCTGGTCGACGCCGGCGTCCGCGGCCTCCTCGCCCTTCGCGGCGACCTGCCGGAGGGCGGCATGCCCGAAGGTCATCTGCCGCACGCTGATTCCCTGGTCCGGCTCATCCGCCGCTGGGAATCCGACCGTGTGGCGCGCTTGGCGGCCGGGCGCTTGGCGGTGGGCGTGGCCTGCTATCCCAACGGCCACGCCGAGTCCGCGACGCCGGACGAGGATATCGACGTCCTTTTGGCCAAGCAGCGCCTCGGCGCAGACTTCGCCATCACCCAGCTTTTCTTCGACGCGGAGGACTACGTCCGCTTCGCCCAGCGCGCCCGGCTGGCGGGTGTGCGCATTCCGCTGATCCCCGGGATCATGCCTATGACTAGCCGTGCTCGGGTGGAGCGAATGTGCCAGCTGTCCGGGTTGGACGGGCCGACCAAGGTCCTTGACCAGCTCGCGGCAGCGACCTCCCCCGAGGAAGAGAAAGAAATCGGCATGCAGATTACAGCCTCGTTGGCGAAGTCGGTGATGAACGCCGGCGCCGACGGGCTGCACATCTACACGCACAACAATCCAGACATTACGACTGACCTGCTACATCGAATTGGAGTCACCCCATGACCGCACCATTCCCCAAGGCCACGATTGAGGGCTACCCACGAGTCGGTGCCCACCGCGAGCTCAAGCGCGCGCTGGAGTCCTACTGGTCCGGCAAAATCGACGCCGAGACCTTCGAATCCGCCGCGCACTCCCTGCGCCTCGACACCTACGCCCGCCTCAAGGAGCTGGGCCTCACTGAGGATTACGCCATCCCGGCCGACGTCGCCTACTACGACCACGTCCTCGAGACCGCGCTGACCGTGGGCGCTGCCCAGGGCGAGAGCCTCGATGATGAGTTCACCCTGGCCCGCGGTAACAAGGACACCGCGCCGCTGGAGATGACCAAGTGGTTCGACACCAACTACCACTACATCGTCCCTGAGATCACCGATGACCAGACCTTTAACGCCCGCCCGCAGCGCGTGCTGAAGATCGTCGAGGAGGCCCGCGCCGCCGGTCACACCGTGCGCCCAGTCCTCGTTGGTCCGGTGACCCTGCTGGCACTGTCCAAGCAGGCCGAGGGTGCCACCAAGCAGCCCCTGGACCACCTCGATCAGGCAGTCGAGTCCTACCTCACCGTCTTGGCTGAGCTTCACGACGCCGGCGTCGAATGGATTCAGCTCGCCGAGCCGGCCCTGGTCGCCGACCTCGCCGCCGCTGACGACTCCACCCTCGCCGCCGCACTCAAGAGTGCCTACGGCCGCATCCTGGGCGCGGAGAAGCGCCCGCAGGTTTACCTGACCACGCCCTATGGTTCCCTCAACGCTGGCCTCGATGTCATCGCCGAGCTGCAGCCGGAAGCGGTCCAGGTGGATCTGTCCGTCGGCACCCTGGCCCTAGATAATTCCTACCTCGAGCGCGTGGCCAAGCTCGCCGAGGCCACCCACCTCGCCGCCGGCCTGGTCGACGGTCGCAACGTCTGGGCCGCCAACCTGCGCGACCTGCGCGAGAAGCTCGAGAGCCTCGGCGAAGGCGTTTCCGTAACCACCTCCGTGTCCCTCCAGCACGTGCCGCACACCGTGGAGGCGGAGACCTCCCTTCCGGTGGACGTCGCCACCTGGTTCGCCTTCGCTGATGAGAAGATCCGCGAGGTCGTCGCACTCGCCGCCGGCCCGCTGGACACCCCGGAGGCCTATGCGCAGGCCGACCGCGCCGTGCGCACCCGCGCCGAGTCCTCCCGCACCCACGACCAGGCAGTGCAGGACCGCACCGCGCAGCTGCCGGAGGGCCAGGTTCAGCGCCAGCCGGAGTTCGCCGAGCGCAACAAGGCACAGGAGGCCCTCGGCCTGCCGCAGCTGCCGACCACCACCATCGGCTCCTTCCCGCAGACTGCTGAGATTCGCGCCGCCCGCGCCGCACACCGCAAGGGCGAGCTCTCCGACGCCGACTACACCGAGGCACTGCGCAACGAGGTGAAGTCCGTCATCGAGCTGCAGGAGCGCCTGGGCCTGGACGTCCTGGTCCACGGCGAGCCGGAGCGCAACGACATGGTGCAGTACTTCGCCGAGCTTCTCGACGGCTTCGTCGTCACCGAGAACGGTTGGGTCCAGTCCTACGGCTCCCGTTGCACCCGTCCGCCAATCGTGGTTGGCGACATCTCCCGCCCGAAGGCCATGACCACCGAGTGGGCGAAGTTCGCGCAGTCCCTGTCCGAGAAGCACGTCAAGGGTATGCTCACCGGCCCGGTGACCATCCTGGCCTGGTCCTTCGTGCGTGATGACGTCCACCAGTCCGTCTCCGCCGACCAGCTCGGCGTGGCGCTGGCCGACGAAGTCCGCGACCTCGAGGAAGCCGGCATCGACATCATCCAGATCGATGAGCCCGCCCTGCGCGAGCTGTTGCCGCTGCGCGAGAAGGACCGCAAGGCCTACCTCGACTGGGCGGTGCGCTCCTTCCGCCTCGTAGCACTCGAGGCCAAGCCGACCACTCAGATCCACACGCACCTGTGTTACTCGGAGTTCGGCCAGATCATCGACGCCGTCGCCGGCCTCGACGCCGACGTCACCTCCATCGAGGCGGCCCGCTCCCGCATGGAGCTGCTCGAGGACATCGATGAGAAGTTCCACTCCGAGATCGGCCCGGGCATCTACGACATCCACTCCCCGCGCATCCCGTCCGTGGCGGAGATGGCCGAGCTCATCCGCGCCGCTCTGAAGAACGTGCCTGTGGAGCGCTTGTGGGTCAACCCGGACTGCGGCCTGAAGACCCGCGGCTACGAGGAGACCGAGGCCTCCCTGCGCAATATGGTCCTCGCCCGCGAGGAGGTCCGCGCCAGCCTCTAGGGGTTTAAATCCAAAGATTTAAACCGTCCATCGCCGTCAGCTCACTGAGCGCGGCGATGTCTCCGTTTCCGGCCCTATCGAAGTGCAGCGCTTTGAGCCCCGCGGCCCGGGCGCCCTCGACATCATTGGCCACCGAATCACCGATCATCAGCGTGGAGCCAGGCTCCACTTCCAGTCGCCGACAAGCCTCAAGGTAGGCCTCTCGGTGCGGCTTCGGATGGCCCATCTCCACGGTGGGGAAGAGCTCAACGCCTGGCAGGTCGAGCCCGCCTGCCCGCAGTTTGCCCATTTGCATGTCTCGCGCCCCATTCGTGAGCACACCGACCTTGAGCCCTAAATCCAGGACATACTCGAGTGCTTCCCGCGCGCCCTCCACCGCGCACCAATGCTTCTCGTAGGCGGCTAGGTACTTGGCATATTCCGCCAGCGCCTCCTGCTCCGTCATCTCCGGGCGGCCCAGGAACTCGCGGCAGCGCTCCACCCGCTGGCCCTGATGAGAAACCTCGCCGCGCTCGTAGGCGGCGAACCACTTCTTTTCAATTTCCGCGAAGCGCTCGTGATGCCCGCCTGGCAACCACTCCTCAACGGCTGCGTGCATCGCGGCGGTGTGGTCCATGAGGGTGTCATCGAGATCGAAGAGAATGGCGCGGATCATGCTTGTAACCCTACGCAGATCGCTCACAGCGTTGTGCCGGAACGACGCACCGGGCGAAATTTCCATACAATGGCTGGCATGACTCAGAAGACCGCAACTGCAACGATGCACACCAACTACGGTGACATTGTTATCGACCTGTTCGGTAACCACGCACCGGTAACCGTTGAGAACTTCATCGGCCTGGCCAAGGGCGAGAAGGACTACACCACCCAGAACGCCAAGGGCGAGCAGTCCGGCCCGTTCTACGATGGCGCTATTTTCCACCGCGTCATCGACCAGTTCATGATCCAGGGCGGTGACCCCACCGGTACCGGCCGTGGCGGCCCCGGCTACCAGTTCCAGGATGAGTTCCACCCGGAGCTGCAGTTTGACCGCCCGTTCCTGCTGGCCATGGCGAATGCCGGCCCGGGCACCAACGGCTCCCAGTTCTTCATCACCGTGGCGCCGACCCCGCACCTGAACAACCACCACACCATCTTCGGTGAGGTCACCGACCCGGCTTCCCAGGAGGTCGTGTCCAAGATTGCTAAGGTCTCCACCGACCGCATGGACCGTCCGGCTGAGGACGTCGTCATCGAGTCCATCGAGATCGCCTAAGCGTTCTTAGCTTTTCATCTGAGCCCGCTGCCACGTGATGTGGTGGCGGGCTCGTTGTTTTAGGAGTCTGCGTGAAGAACTATCTGAAATCAGCACCGGCCACTCTGGTGCTCATGGTGCTGTGCATTGGGGCATGGTTGGTCACGGCCATCCAGGCCAAGACCCTCTTTACGCCCTACTATCGCAGCTTGCTGGCCCAAGATTGGACGCTGTGGGGCCCTGAAGTGTCCGAGCACCCCACAACTGTCATTACCGCAGGCTTTATGCATCTCGATGCCGGGCACCTTTTGGTCAACATGGTGATGCTGTTCTTTGTGGGCAGGGAAGTAGAGCGCGCTCTGGGCAGCGCGCTGTATGTAGCGGCCTATCTCATCTCCATTGTGGGCTCTTCCGCCGCAGTGCTGTGGATGGATTTCGGCACACCCACGGTGGGCGCCTCCGGCGCCCTGTTTGCGCTCATGGGACTACTCATTGGTGTGTACCGCAGCCGCGGTCTGGATCTGCGAGCGCCCATCGTCCTCGTGGTGGCCAACGTTATCTACAGCTTCGTGGCGGAGAACGTCTCCGTGTGGGGGCACTTGGGTGGTTTGTTCACAGGACTGCTGTTGGCACCATTTCTCTTTCGTCAGCGCGCGTGGCTGCGTTGGCTAGGGATATGGCTTATCGGGGCGATAGCTGTTGTTGCAGCGGCGCTGGGAGCTGGGCTTTGGGGATAACTTGGGCGTGTTATCCACCAAAACCTTTGTGCGAAAGAATTCCACATCAGTTATCCACATTGTGGATAACTACATTTTTGTAATTTACCGAACGTGTGGGCCAAGATAACCGCAGATCAGCAGCGTATTAGGTTGTGTTCGAAGTTTTTGTGCGGGCTGTGGGAAGCGTGAAAACACTTATCCACAGGGTGTGGAGAAAGGCTGTGGAATTCGTTGTCCACAGAGTTATCCCCACCCTGTGGATAACTTTGTACCCAAGGTGTTAACAGTGCTCTGGTTGCGGGGTGTTTGGCATGACTTAGGTCAATTTAGTGCGGAAAAATCCCGTCCCACCGCCGACAACCACCAGGTAGCAGTGCCAAGAGTGGCGTTGCTCACCCGCTCATGACCAAAATCGGGTCACAATGACCGTTTCCGTAGAGCACTGCACGTATCTTCGCGAAACGGATTACCTTCTTCGATCCCCTCGCAACGCGCAACATCTGCGTGCCTCCATCGACATGCTGGAGGCATCCGACAAATGGCGTCTGATAAAAGGCATCCGTCAAAAGGCGTTTTCACGGCTGAAAACGCCTTTTACGC
>NZ_KV813889.1:0-74095 GCF_001813755.1 Corynebacterium sp. HMSC074H12 | reverse complement strand
CAGATGGCGTTTTTAGACCCAAAGATGCCTTTTGTCAGATGCCTTTTCCAGGGATGCCCTGACTTGGGTCAATTTAGTGCGGAAAAATCCCGCCCTGCCGCCGAAAACCACCAGGTAGCAGTGCCAAGAGTGGCGTAGCTCACCCACCCATGTCCTAGGTCGGTTCTGTCGCTAGAGCGAAGTCGGGCTCAGGAGCCAGCGCCACCCAGAATCTTGGTCACCAGGTTCAGGCGCGTGCTGGCGCCGAAGATGGTGATGAGGCGTGAGACATGCTTCTTCACGGCGGATTCCGAATAATGAGTGGCGGCGGCGATCTCTGAATTGGAGTTGCCGGCGAGGAGGAGCTTGAGGACGGCTATTTCGGCGTCGTGAAGCTCGTGGCTCTCAATGGCGGCGGCGACGGGATCGCGTGGGGTGGCAGGCTCACCGATGTAGTCGACCAAACGGTGCATGGCGGCGGGCGCCACGACGGTGCCACCTTCCACAGCGGCTCGAACCGCCTCAATGATGGAGCGCGGGCGTTGGTTCTTCAAGATATAACCCGCGCCGCCCGCCCGCAGGATCTTCAGCATCGTGTCATCCGAGTCGAAGGCGGTCACCGCCAAAAACGTCGGGGGATTCGGTCCGGAATTAAGGTGCTTGAGCAGCGTAATGCCGTCCATGTGCGGCATGTGAATATCGGCGAGGACGAGGTCCGGATTGACTTCTTCAATCTGCGCTAAGCAATCCGCACCATTGGTTGCCTCACCGACCACCGTGATGTCTTCGGTGGTCTGGAAATAGACGCGGAGCGTCGAGCGAACGAGCTCATCATCATCAACGAGGAAAACCCGAATGCTCATGGAGAAACAGTTTAGCCGCACCACCAGCGCTGGGGGCTGGTGGAGCAACGGAAGTGGTCGGCGAATTCGCTCGCGTACGACCTGTAGAAGGTGAATCCGGTGGACTCGGTGGTCTCAGCAGCAGCGTCAACGTTGGTTTCAGCGGGAGTCTCAGCAGCGCTGGCAATTGGTGCCGAGAACAGCGCGAGTGCTGCGGCGGCAACGGCGAGGGAAGTACGCATGTCGAACCTTTTAAAATCTAAGAAATAGCGGACTATCGGGCAATCTTACTATATTTTCCTTAGGCAGGCGGCCGGAAGAGAAAGGCGTGTGACCCAGAGATTGCCTTCTTTGCCGCTGCCGAAGCTGCCGTGCATCCTGCGAACACGGCGGGCGATTTCCCCCAAGCCCAGATTCGTCGTCATGTACTGGCGTGATTGTTGCGCCGCAATCTCGGAAGTGATCACGAGGTCGATGGATTTGGAGCTGCCGGTGGCCTCGATGCTCACACGGGATTCAGGGCGAGCGTACTTGAGGATGTTAATGGCGAGTTCAGAGAACACGAGGGAGAGCTTTTCCGGTAGCGCGAGCTCACCGTTCTTGCCTACATTGATCTGTGCTTCGCAGTGGAAGCCGTGGCTGCTCAGGAAGCTAACCATGGTGTCGAGGTCTTCTTCCAAGGACTTAACTCCCTGAGTCACGCTCTCATTCTTCATCACGCGCAATAGATCACGGACCTCGCCCATGGCCCGGCGGGCGTCGTTAGCAATCGCTTCCGCGGAGTCAGCCGCGGAAGGGTCCGTTTGGGTCAGCGCCAAGGTTTCGGAGCGCATGACCACGGAGGTTAGCGTCGCAGCCACCGAATCATGAAGGGCGGTCATCAGCGCCTCGCGTTGCTCGGCGGCGCGCTGTTCGGCGGCAAGACGCTGGTCCCGGTTTTTGCGCAGCGCGGCCCCAATGACGATGGCTACCGCATACAAGATGAGAGGCAGCGACAGGTTCAAGGGATCGAAATCCGGAAGATAGTTGTTCGCAGGATCCGTCGTGACGAGGTAGGTGTACGCCACCGCTGGAAGGACCGCCCACAGCCAGCGCGTGCGAAACGCCACGATGCCCACGATGACGGGGCTCCACGCCAAGAGCAGGAAAGACCGCCACTCCGAGAGCCACACCGTCAGCGCAAAAAGCGCACCGTACCCGCAGGCCGCCACAAGAGGGTAGCGGAGGGCCAGCGGCGTCAGCGTGACACCGAGGCCGGCGAGTACGAGTGCGCCAGGGGTGAGGAAGCTTTTGTCCACCGTGACGGTGAGCATCACCAGAATGATGCAGCCGACACCGGCGATGCTATAGAACCTCGAGGAGTTCATTGGCGGCGATGAAAACTAACGCCAGCCCATCGTCATCAACAGGCCGATGATGGCCAGGCCGAAGCCGATGCCGTAGTTCCACGGGCCCAGCTCCTGCATGAACGGAATGGACTCGCCCGCCAGGTAGTTCACGACCAGCCAGAGCAGGCCGAGGAGCATGAGGCCCAGCATGATGGCGATGTACCACTTCGGGGTGCCCTCAGAGTTGATCTTGACCGGGGTGCGGTTAGTAGCAGAGCTGGAGGACTGCGGGAGTGCGGAGCCCTCCGTCGTGATCTTGGACTTTGGCATTGTTACACCTTCACGAAGAATAGGGGGGTTAATCTGTGGAATACCTTAGCAGCTGCGGCAATTAGAGCTACTGCGGCAGCAGCGCCGCAGGGTCAAACTCCCAGAACCGGACGTGGATGGTCGCATCCTTGCGGATGACATCGCCGCGGCTTGCCGACGCCCACCCAATCTTGTCGCTGTCGATCGGGTTAGACGTTGGGATGCGCTCGCCCACGTCGAGGGAGCCAGACCAGCCCTTGGCGCGCAGCGCGGATTCGGCTTCCTGCTGGGTGGAATGCGTCAGGTCCGGTGCCTGGATGAGCATCGCGTTCGAGACCTCCAGGGTGACCTGGCTGCCCTTGGGCAGCTTCTGGCCCTTCTCGACGACCCTGAGCACCTGGTTTTCCGGAAGCTCAGAGTCCACCGAGTTCACGTTGACGTCAAAGTCCATGGAGGACAGCATCTCGACCGCGCGGTCACGATCCATACCGCTGACATCCGGGACGCTGACTTCCTTCTGCCCCTTGGAGACGGTGATCCGCACCTTCGAACCCTTGGACAGCTGCGTACCGCCCGCCGGGTTCTGGGAAATGATCTCGCCCGCAGGGGCCTCATCGTTCACCTGCTCGACGTCGGTGTGGAGCTCTAGCTCGGCTTCCTCCAGCGCGGCGGTGGCTTCATCCAGCTTCATGCCGGTGAGATCCGGGACCTCGGTGACCTCCTTGCCGGAGGACACCGTCAGCGTGACCGAGGAGTTCTTCTGCAGCTCTGAGCCTTCCGCAGGGTTGATGCGGATGACCTTGCCGCGCGGTACATCGGGGCTGGCTTCCTCGTTGATGCTTACCAGCAGGCCAAGCTTCTCTAGTTCCTCCACGACTTCGTTGCGCGGGCGGTTGGCCACCTTCGGGATAGTCACCATGTTCGCGCGCTGGGCTGCTTCATGCTGCTCCTGCTCGCGCTCGCGGGCCTCTTGGCGGGAGCTATCCCAGAAGTCCCAGGCAAAATAACCAATGATGGCGACGAGAGAGGCCGCGAGCAGCGCCGCCAGCCACTTCAGACCGGAGCCGGACTCATCGTCTTCAGAGGGACGAGTCGAGGCCACCGGTGCGCGGTGCTGCGCGGCCACGGGTGCCACCATCGTGGTGGGGTGATCCTCATCGTTGACGTGGGAGCGTGCTGCCTCCGGCAGCTGGCCCTGGGCCAAACGCTCGAGGTCATCGCCCATCTCCCAAGCAGATTGGTAGCGGTCCGCAGGGTGCTTGGCCATCGCCGTGAGCACGACGGCGTCGACGCCGAGCCGCTGCCGTTCCGTCAGATCTTCAGTGATGAGCTCCGAGGGTGGTGCCGGATCCTCCTGCACATGCTGGTAAGCCACCGCAAAAGGTGTTTCACCTTCAAACGGCGTGCGGCCGGTAACCGTTTCATACATGACGCAGCCCAAAGCGTAGACGTCAGAGCGGGCGTCGGCAGGCTTGCCGCGGGCCTGTTCCGGCGAAAGGTACTGCGCGGTGCCGATGACAGCAGAGGTTTGCGTCATCGCCGACGTGGAATCATCCAGCGCGCGGGCGATGCCGAAGTCCATGACCTTCACCTGGCCGGTGTTGGTCAGCATAATGTTGGCCGGCTTGATATCGCGGTGGATAATCCCGGCCTCGTGGGAAGACTGCAAAGCATCCGCCACCGGTTTGAGCACGCGCGCGGCTTCTTCGACCGGCATGGGGCCATCCTCACGGACGATGTCGCGCAAGGTGCGGCCCTGCACGTATTCCATGACGATATAGGGAACCATCAGGCCTTCGACGTCCTTTTCACCCGTGTCGAAGACGGCGACGATGTTCGGGTGGTTGAGCTTGCCGGAATTCTGGGCCTCGCGGCGGAAACGCTCGCGGAAGTTTACGTCGCGCGCCATGTCGGGGCGCAGCATCTTGATGGCGACGGTGCGCCCCAAAACGGAGTCCTCGGCTTCGTACACCTCGGACATGCCGCCGGTGCCGATGGACTGGCGGAGGTGGTACCGATCACTGACCATGGTGGGTTACTGGCCTCCCTGTAGTGCGGATTCTTCGGTGGGGTTGCTCTGTGAGTCTAGTTCGGGCGCGGGCGTTGGGCTGTCATTGACCTGCGGTTGCGTCTCCTCCGTAGGGAACTCGGGCGGGTCCTGATGGGTCGTGTGTTCCGTGGTCACCGGCGGGGCGGGGATGACCGAGTGCGTCGTGGTAACGGTGACCCGGGTCGGTTCCTCCTCGACGGTGGTGATCTCGACAGTCTCGGGAGCTTCCGTTTCCTCTTCCTCTGTCGTCTCCGGCACAACCGTCTCGGTCACGATGACCTCCGTCGGCGCTGGTGGTGGGGTCGGTGCCGTGTTCCCCCACATCCGGTAGGCCATGAGTCCGACGGCCACGAGGGCGGCGATGGCCACGGCGATGAGCAACCCGGTGCCGAAACCACCTTTCTTGGCGGGGCGCTCCTCCGGCTCTGGTGTAGAAGGCTGGACGGCTGGCCGCACCGTGGTGGGGTGCGCCATGTTGGCCAGCATTTCCGTCGAGGCGGAGGGAGAAGGTTCAGCAGCGATGGGTGCGAGCGCCGCGGATTTGGGCTGCGGCGGGCGCTGGCCCTGGCGTACGGCCGAGATCGCATTGGTGAACTCGTTGCCATCAGCGAAGCGGGTGTTGGGGTCCTTGCGCAGGGCCATGCCGATCAGTTCCCGGGTGGGCGCGCTAATCGACGTCGACAAGGGCTCCGGCGCCTGACTAATGTGTGCCAGCGCCACCGATACCGAGGAATCACCGCTGAAGGGGCGCTTGCCGGCCAGCATCTCGTAGCCCACCACACCGAGTGAATAGACATCCGAAGTTGGGCCGACCTCGTAGCCCTGGGCCTGCTCGGGGGAGACGTACTGGGCGGTGCCGACGACCATGCCGGTGCGGGTCAGCGGCACGGCGGCGGCGGCCTTGGCGATGCCAAAGTCAGTGATCTTGACCTGCCCGTTTTGGGTAATCATGAGGTTGCCGGGCTTGATATCGCGGTGCACCAGGCCCATGTGGTGGATCACGGATAGGCCGTGGGAGGCCTGCTCCATGACGTCGAGCGCCAGCGTTTCCGGCAGCGCGCCCTCGCGTGCCAAGAGGTCTGCCAGGGATTCGCCGCGGATGTACTCCAGGGCCATGTAGCAGAAGGTGCGGCCGTTGTCCTCGAGCTCGCGGTAGTCGTAGGTGGCCACGACGTTCTCGGAATCGATGGACTCTGCCGCCTTGGCCTCGTTGCGGAAGCGCGAGAGAAACTCGTTGTTGTCGGAGAACTCGGGGCGCAGGACCTTGAGGGCGACTTCGCGGTCATTGTGGACATCATCCGCCAGCCACACCGTGGACATGCCGCCGTGGCCGACGATCCACTGCAGCTGGTAGTCCTCACCGATCAGTTCTTGGAGGTGCTTTTTGTTATCTGCACTATTCACTACTGCTCACCTCCGTATGCGCGCAGGATGGCACGGCCGATGGGCGCGGAGACCTGGCCACCGGTGGCATTCTGGCCAAGGTGCCCGCCGTCCTTGACCACGACGCCCACCGCGATGTCCTTGTCTGGGTCGAAGGCCACGTACCATGCGTGCGGGGCGAGGCCCTCACCGTGCTCAGCGGTGCCGGTCTTCGAGGCAAAACCGTTTCCGTCGTAGCCGAAGGTGCTGCGTTCGGAAGCGAACATGAGGTCCTTGATGGTGTTGGCTGTTTCTTCATCCACAGCTTCGGCGGCCTGACGTGGTGTGGTGGTGCGCAGCTCATTCATTTGGGCATCGGTGATGCGGTTGACCAGGTAGGGTTCCATGCGCTTGCCCTGGTTGGCGATGGTGCCGGCCATGATGGCTGCCTGGAGGGCGGACATGGTCACGTCGCGCTGGCCGATGGCGGATTGGGCGACTTGGGCGCCGTCGCCAAGCTCGCCGAGCGCGCCGGCGGAAGTATTAACACCCAACGAGTATTTCTCACCCACGCCGAAGCCTTCGGCGTACTTGCGCAGCTCATCGGCGCCGATGCTTTCCGACATCTGCACAAAGGCCGTGTTGCAGGACAGCGCGAAGGCCGTCTGCAGGGTGACGCTGTCCGCGCCGCCGCAGGACTGGTTGCCGTAGTTGGTGAGCTCCGTGACGGTATCGGGCAGCGTAATGGACGCTGCGCCGGTCAGCGTGGAGTTCGGCTCGAAGCCGTTGTTCAGGCCTGCTGCAGTGGTGATGATCTTGAAGATGGAGCCAGGGGGAAGGGTGTCCTGCGTGGCGTGGTTGACCAGCGGGGTGCCTTCCTGGTTCTGCAGCTGTTCCCACTTCTCGCCAGCGTTATCACCGAGCAGGTCGGAGACGTTGAAGCTGGGGGAGGAGGCCATGGCCAAAATCTTGCCCGTCGAGGGCTGGATGGCCACGGCCGCGCCGTTATAACCCGGTCCAGCGAGCTGATCGTAGGCGGTTTGCTGCAGGGCCGGATCGACGGTGACCTCGACGTTCGCGCCCTTTTGCGGCTTGCCGGACAACATATCGAGCCAATTGCGCGCCAGCAGCGAATCATCCTTGCCATTGAGGATGTCATTCTGGGAGGCCTCCAGCTGGGAGGCGCCGAAGCGCTCCGACAGGTAGCCGGTGATGTTGGCAAAGGCCGGGGAGTCAGCGGGGTAGGAGCGGGAGTAGTTTCCTTCGGCGTCGGCAGTGGACTGCGCCAGCACCGTGTTGCCAGCAAAGATCTGGCCGCGCGGGGTCGTGCGCATCTCCAGGTAGCCGCGAACGTTCTTAGGGTTGTGGGCGTATTTGTCTGTCGAAAAAGCCTGCACCACCGTGAGGTTCACCAGGAGGACGGCGGTAAGGATCAGGGCAAAGAGGGAAACGAGGCGGATCGATCTATTCATCGCGTGGCCTCCTGGACGGCGGGGAACATGGACGTGTCAGTGGGTGCGTTTGAGCTCAGCTCGCGCGCCGGGCGGCGTGCCGCGTTGGAGATGCGCAGCAGGATGGCCAGCAGCATGTAGTTGGCCATGAGCGAGGAGCCACCCGCAGACATGAACGGCGTGGTCAAGCCCGTCATGGGCAGCAGCGCGGAGATGCCGCCGGTGACGACGAAGACCTGCACGGCCAGCGTCAGGGCCAGCCCTGAAGAGACCAGTTTGCCATAGGTATCACGGCAGGTCAGCGCGGTGCGGAAGCCGCGGGAGACGAGCATGGCAAACAGCACAAGTACCGCGGCGAGGCCAACCAACCCGAACTCTTCACCGATTCCGGCCAGGATGAAGTCCGAGTGCGCTACCGGCACCATGTCCGGGTGGCCCTGGCCTAAGCCGGTGCCGGTAATACCGCCGGAGGACATGCCGAAGAGCGCCTGGGAGAGCTGGTAGCCGGTGGAATCATAGTTAGCCAGCGGATCCAGGAAGTTGGAGAAGCGTTGCTGGATCTTCTCCGAGACCTGGTAGATGCCGAAGCCACCGATGCCCACGAGAATGACGCCAATGAGCAGCCAGCTCACGCGGTTGGTGGCCATGAAGAGCATGCCGAGCACTGTGCTAAACAGCAGCAGAGCCGGGCCGAAGTCATTGGAAATGCCCATGATGACAATCGCGATGCCCCAAATCACCAGGATGGGCGCGAGATCCCGCAGGCGCGGCAGGGAAATGCCTAGGAACTTGTATCCAGCCACCGTGAACAGCGAGCGCTTCTGGGTCAGCAGCATGGCGAAGAACAAAATCAGCAGGATCTTGGAGAACTCACCCGGCTGGATGGAAAAGGGTCCGAGCCACAGCCAGATGCGGGCGTCGACGCCCGGCGGCTGCGGCCACACGAGGGGTAATGCGAGGAGGATCAGGCCGAGCGCACCCAAGATATAGGAGTATCGGGTGAGCGAGCGGTGATCACGCAGGAGGACGAGCACCAGCGCGAAGAGAATGAGGCCCACGATGGTCCACATCACCTGCCGCACCGCCAGCCCGCCTCCGTTAGCTAGATCGAGGCGCTGCAATAAAATGAGCCCGGTGCCGTTGAGCACCGCGACGATGGGCAGCATGAGCTGATCCGCATAGGGTGCCAGGAAACAGAGCACCAAGTGAGCGACAGCAAAGACGCCGATGAAACCGCCGATGAGGTAGAGCACATCGAGTGTCAGTACGTTGCCTTGGGACAGCTCAAGGCTGACCAAGGTGATGGCGAAAACCACGGTGGCCAGCACGAGCAGGCCGAATTCGGTGCCGCGGGAGAAGAATTTACTCACCTACTTCACCTCCCGGCAGTTTCCTTTGGACGCGCTCTTGTCATCTTTTCCGTCTTTTCCGTCCTTCGAGGCCTTCGGGCAAGGCTTGAGCGCCTTGTCCGAGAGCTGCGACAGCTGCGTTTGCACCTCGTCATAGGAGCCGGAGGGCAGGTTGCCCACAGCGGCACGTTCGGATTCTGGCAAATCCTTCAGCGTGAACGGCGCAAAGTCGCCCGCGCACTCTCCGTGCCCGAGCTTGAGCGCATTGTCCTTGCCTAGGCACGCATTCTGATACGTGTGGTGCAGCGGGCGGCCAAAGATTTCATAATCCGCACCCTGCTCGATGGTGAGGGTGCCACCCTCATCCGTAGCCACGTAATAGTTATTGCCCAGATAATTCTTCATCCAGAGCCCGCCACTGACGACGAGCACGATGACGATGGCAAGGCACGCAATCACCTTCCACCCAATCCGGCTTCGCTGGGGCCGCCGCTGTGGGTCCTCCTGGGGCTTCTCCTCAGCGGCCTGGGCTTTTGGGGGCGAGATCAGCTTTGCGGCGCGGCTCGCGGAAGAATCCGGGTGCGTCGGCTCCGGAACAACACCTTGGATGGCGCCGACGGTGATGGGGGAGTCCTCGTCACCCTCCGCTTCCACGACCTCTGCCACCACAATGGTGACGTTGTCAGGGCCGCCGGAGCGCAGCGCTAGATCCCGCAGGGTGGTGGCGGCTTCCTCGACCGTGCCCTGTTTCAGCGCCTGCTCGATGGTAGAGGCCGTCACTGGATCCGAGAGGCCATCCGAGCACAACAGGAGGCGGTCGCCCGGTTCAGCATCGAGCATGAAGAGCGTCGGCTCCACCGGGCGGCCCGTGTAGGCCTTGAGGATCAACGACTTCTGCGGATGGGAGGAGACATCCTCCGGATCGAGCTTTCCCTCATCCACTAGGGACTGCACATAAGTGTCATCCTTGGTGATCTGGGTCAGCTTCCCCTTACGCAGCCGGTAGCCGCGGGAATCACCCACGTGGCACACGCCGAACTCGGAGCCGTTAAAAAGCAGGGCGGTCAGCGTGGTGCCCATGCCCTCCGTCTCCGGGTGCTCATCCACGTGCTCGCGGATCGCCGCATTGGCGTCTTCCGCCGCCGCGCCGAGCAGGGCCAGCATGTCGTTGTCGCCCGGATCACGCTCGAGGGAGGCCATGTGCTCCACCATGGTGGTGGAAGCGACCTCGCCGGCAGCGTGGCCACCCATGCCGTCGGCCAGCACCAGCAGGTGCGGGCCCGCGTGGGCGGAATCCTCATTGTTTTCGCGGACCAATCCGCGGTCCGTCACTGCAGTAAAAGTCAGGCTTAAAGTCATGCCATCAACCTCACGGTCGTTCGGCCAAGTTTGATATCGGAGCCGACTCCGACTCGTTCTGGCTGGTCAATGCGAACGCCACCAACAAAGGTGCCGTTGCGGGATTCGAGGTCCTCCACGAACCACTCGCTGCCCCTGCGGAACAGGCGGGCGTGGTGGCCGGAGGAGAAATCATCACCGGTGACAAAGTCACAGTCTTGCGCGCGGCCCATCGTACAGTCTTCGAGCGTGCCCAGTTCCATGTGGGAACCGCGCAGCGGCCCGTCCACGATGGCGATTTCACGCGGCGCTTCGCGACGCCTCTGGGCCCCCTTCACCGGGGACGATGCCTGGTAGACGCCGGCGGCCTTATTGGCGTCGCGGCGCATGGCGTTGAGCGCGACCAAGATAAACAGCCACAGCAACACCAGCAGGCCGATGCGCAGCGAGAGCAGCACGATCGAATCCATGAAAAGTCCTTACGCTAAGAATCTGGGAACACTTGCCGGGCGGCTTAGTAGCCCTGGTCTTCGAGGCCGGTGATGCGCACCTCGATGTGGGAGTGACCGAGGGTGATCACGTCGCCGTCGGCAAGCAGCCAGTTCTCAATCGGGGTGTCGTTGACGGTGGTGCCGTTCGTGGACTGCAGGTCCACCAGCACGGCGTCCTGGCCGTTCCAGGTGATCTCCGCGTGCTGGCGGGACACACCGGTATCCGGCAGGCGCAGGTCCGCGTCGTTGCTGCGGCCCAGAATATTGGAGCCCTCCTGCACGTGGTAGACGCGGGAGGAGCCGTCCTGCAACATGAGCGTCACCGCAGGGCCCTGCGGCGCTGGCTGATTCGGGGTGGGGGCCATGAAGGCGGTGGTTGCGGCCTCGTCGGCGTTGTGCGGCTGGGTCATAGAGTCCTCCTGACCATGGTCGTGGTGGAAAATCGCATCGAATCCGGTTTCTTCGGTGGGCTCGTGATCCAAAAAAGAGGACACGCGCAACTGCCCAGTCCGCAGCCCCGACTCCTCCGCGATGCGGACGATGACCGGCCCGGCGAGGGACCAGCCACTGTTACGGATGAAGCGGGTGAGCTGATCAGCTAGATCCTTGGGAACATCCCGGTCCTGTGAGAGATTCTCGATGTCCTTGGAGGACACGCCGACGGTCATGACGTTGGGGCTATAAAGCTTGCCATCATCACCGCGGGACAGATTGTCTTGCGCCTCCTGCTTGAGAAGCTCCTCAATCTCTGCGGGGACGACTTTACCGCCGAAGACAAAGGCCATGCCGTTGTCCAGTCCGCGTTGCAAGGAAGAATCCAGCTTGGCGAGCTTGTCAAGAAATGCCATAGGGCAACGCCGTCCTCCTTTCGGGATGTTCAAGGGAGAGGTATAGCAGCGATCAGTATAGGTTGCTTTCCTCTATTTAACGTAGACGCGCGGCCTATAGTTCCCTGGAAAGTTCGGGTTTGCCAGCGGATTTGTAGAATCTGTTGGACTGCGTGCTAAGGTTAGCTAGTCGCCAAGACATCAATACCCTGCCCGGGTGGCGGAATTGGCAGACGCGCTGGCTTCAGGTGCCAGTGTCCTTATAGGACGTGCGGGTTCAAGTCCCGCCCCGGGCACGCTGTGAAGTCTCGAGACATCGTTCCGGTCGGTGTCTCGAGATTTTTCTTTTTCAGTGGCCTGAGTTCGCTAGGCCAGTACGACGTATCAAGAAAGCGTCAATGGATTAAGGTCGTTGTGCCCGTATAGCGGGGACGCGTGAATTGTCTTTGATCCATACCGCGGCGTGAGGATCAATGAAGTCCGCTACTTCTTGAATAGCGTTATCAACGGAGTCGAGATGTGCGACTTCACGGGCTCTATCGCGTTGTTGAACGATTGATTCGTGGTGAGAGCACCTATTCCTCATTTTGTAAACAATGACTACAAGTTCTTCAAACTGCTGTCTACTGTCAGGCGTTCTCTTCAACGCCTTCTTTACCTGGGGCCAGATACTCGCCTGATAGTGACTACTCAAGAGGAAACGCCAGAAGTCGAAGCTGAGTTCAGCGATGATTTTTCCTGGTGGTGCACCTTCCTTCCCGGCCCGTTTCTTCGCTTTGCGGATATTCTTCTTCGCTGCATCGTTGAAAGGGATTCGATCGTCGTCAAACCATCGCTCGCCGTACCTTCCGGTTAGGGCATTGTGAATGCTATTTCGGAGGAGTACTTCGAGGTGTTCGATGTCAGCGAGATAGGTTTTCGTGAGGTGAGTATTCCAAAGGTAGAGCGTTTCTGGTGATGGATGATCGGCGTACCTGCTCATTCGCGCAGATGAAAACCACTGGGACAGCTGTACTTGGGCTGGGCTTGGATTATCCATATGGATATGATAATGTGCGCTTTGAAAACCCCGGAACGATCCCTGCACTACGAAAGTAGGAGTAAATCGCCGGGGTTATTGATATCTTCGGGGAATTATAGCGGCCAGAAATTCGAAGTTTTTCGCCCTTATTTACCGTGAATGACAGTGACAGATTTGTGATCCCTTGGGCTTGGGAGTTGTGGCAGTAACAGCTACCTTTGAAGGATGATTACTAATGAACTCCGAGAACTACTGACCGCAGCCACGACCCATGCGCAGCGCTTCCACGACGAGGAAGATCACACCGTAGCCGCAGCCCTTCTGACCGAATCCGGCAAACACGTACTTGGTTTGAACGCATATCATTTTCTCGGTGGCCCCTGTGGCGAAATCTCGGCCTTAGCTAACCACGCTGCTAGTCATCCCAAGGATCCGATCCGAGCGGTAGTCGCCGTCCACGGCCCGACTGGC
Organism: Corynebacterium sp. HMSC074H12; assembly: GCF_001813755.1. Taxonomy (NCBI): domain Bacteria; kingdom Bacillati; phylum Actinomycetota; class Actinomycetes; order Mycobacteriales; family Corynebacteriaceae; genus Corynebacterium; species Corynebacterium sp. HMSC074H12. Next base: position 61,277 of record NZ_KV813889.1, on the reverse strand, counting down.
CAGGTGCTTTCGCCCTGTGGAAAGTGCCGCCAAGTGTTATTTGATACTGATCCGTCTATCCGGTGCATTGTGCGCGGAAGCAATGGACTTGAAGCACTCACCGTGGAAGAGCTCTTACCGTTCGCATATAACTGGCGTGACATGGACAAAGAGCAACGCATCTATATGTGGGAAGGCTACGAGGAATCAATTCGAAGCGGAGAAAAGCAACAAACCATTCGGGTGGATGATCCCTTCCATGAAGGAAGCGCCCAGATTGTCTTTGAGAAAGAATCCGGAGAGGTCGTCACCATTCCCGCAGAGGTCACATCTGTCGTCTCTACCCAGCCGAGGTCCTTGACGGAGGAACAAGCCCGAAGAGATGGCTTTGGCTCTCTTGCTGAGCTTCATGAAGCGCTTGATACTCACTATCCCGGATTAGCTGAGGACGACGAAGTCGACGTCGTTGAGTTCACGCTCCGCAAGGCTTAAAAGCTTTGGCGAAGCCCACGCGGAAATGATTTTACCTAGACTGTCGGTATGTTCGGCCCCGCTTCCGCCCTGCCACCGCGGCTTATAGATTTCCCTGTGCTGCGGTTACCGTTTGTGGAGTTCGTGCTTGTTGGGCTGCTGGTGGCCCTCTTTTTCGTCGATACGCAAGGAACTGATGCTGAGAGTGGCTTCCTTGCAGTCTTTGTGCTTCTTCCCGCACTCGTGTTTCTGGGAATTGCTTACCTTGTTTCCCTGCCCATGCAGCGGAAGGTCATTACAGATTTCCGCCTGGATGCCGTTTTCGTCGTTATCGGGGCGGTTGGTCTCTTCGGCTGGATCGAGCAGATGCTCATCGCTTTGCCCTTCCTGTGCTGCCTACCCGTGGGGCTTTCAGCACTGATTCGCAGAGGCATCGCCTTTGCGTTGTGGAAGAAGGGTAAAGGCCCTCAACTGCCGGAATGAGGTTACGCGCTTTGCCAGCGCATCCTGCCATCAGAAGCGGGTGCGCATGTCATCGGGACACCTCTCTTTGATACGCCGCTTCCGCCGCTGCAATACGCGCCGGGATGAACGTAGTTCTCCTGCACGGCGGGTGCTTCATACACCGCGGCGGCTTCTTGAACTGGAGGATTCGCAGCCAGCATCTCGTCCGAGCACTGTTGCGTCCAGCCAGAGGTTCCATCGCTGAAGAATGTCGTTCCGGTTTCGTGCAGCGAAGGGTCTCCACAAGATGCGATGGTTTTCTCCATCGGAGAAGGCTGCGCCGCGCCGGGAGCCTCGGTGAAGCCGATGACTTCCTCTTGTGGTTGATCTATGTTGACGCCTTCAACGTTTTCCTCGGTAGCGGGGAGGGTGGGCTGTGGGGCGTCTTCAGTAACGCTGGTGCTTGTGCTTGGCGACGTCTCACTCGCAGGGGTGGATTCAACGTCGAGAGAGGAACAGCCGCTGAGAAAGAAGAGTGCAGCGGCAAGAGAGAGAAATCGCTTCATCACAGCTCCTAATGATATGCCGTGGTGTGCGGTGAGCACGCATGCGATTTCACTGATAGAGTTACGCCTTGTGTTCCCTGGTATTCTCGCTTCCTTGCTCTCCATCATCGTGACAGTGACGTCCTCCCTGTTTGGCGCCCCCACTTCTGCGAACGTCCCCGGGGTTCTACAGGCAACGAGCAAGGTTGCAGCCAGCGATGATCGCGTCGCGGCGCTGTGGCGAAACGGCAAACGCGAGTGCTCCGCGGGGTACATCGGCAATGATTGGTGGCTTACTGCTTCACACTGCTTGGGCCGCGACCTGCGTCTCACGCAGGCGGATGGTGACAACGCCAAGGTGCTCGCCTCCACCCCGGTAGCAGAGAAGTCGGACGTCGCCCTGCTGAAAGCGGAACCCATGGACGCGGAAGCCTTCGAGTTGCCCTCGCGGCCGCTGCGCGTCAATGACTCGCTCTTCCTCGTGGGCTACGGAGGGATGCACAATTTTGCCTCTGAGGCCGTGGTCCGCGTCGAAGAGACTGGGGTCGCTGGGGAGATTCAAGGCTACGATTTCGATAATCTCATCCAATCGCGCTCCATGTTTGCTTCGCGCACGTGCAACGGAGATTCCGGCGCGCCGCTCTACCAGGACACCATGATCTTCGCGGTGCACACCGGCGGTGAAGAAAACGAGGAGTGCACCGATGGCACGCGCCGTCACATGTGGCACAGCGAAATCTATCCGAATCTGCAGTCTCTGCGGACGCTGATGGATAGCTACGATGACTTCGATTCGCCCGCAGCATTCGAGGAAGCAAAGAAACACGCCCAGACCCAAAAGAAAGAATCCAAGCGCTCCAGCAGCTTGAGCAGCCTTTCCTCCTGGTAGTTCGGCAGGCATACAGGAACCGTACAGCAGATGCTCAGGGATCGGCGATAAGCTGTCTCCTTATGAAAAACGGCTTCCTGCAGCGTGCCTTCCTCGCTATTCTCCTCGCCACTGCGGCCCCCGTTCCGGCCCATGCTCAAACCATGGAGACCTCCGCCGCGCAGGGTCTCGGCATCAACGATCCCGACTGCCAGCCCACGGGTCCTGTTACCGAGCCGGTCGTTTTGCTGCACGGAACCTCGGCTAACTCGGCTGAGTGGAACGACCTCATCCCGACACTCAAGGACCAGGGCATGTGCGTCTGGGCCTTCGATTATGGCGCCGAAGACGTGGCCTATCAGAACGCCTATGACTACCTGAAGGGGATTTCGGATCTAGAGTCCTCTGGGCGCGAAATAGCCAGGCAGATAGAGCACATCCGGGAGGTCACCGGAGCACACAAAGTAAACTTCGTGGGCTTCTCCCAGGGCGGCCTGCACACCAAGACCTTCACCCAGCTCTACGGTTCGCCCGATGAAGTGAACCGCGTGGTCACCATCGGCGCGAATTTTCACGGGACGACGTGGGGTGGCAGAGCAACGTCGCTAAGCACGGCAGCCAAAATTGCCCCCAGCGTGGTCAAATTTGTAGGTACCAGCGCCGGCATTCAACAGTTGGAGGGTTCGGAGTTCATGGAGAATCTCAACCAGTTGCCGGACACCGCGCCCGGCGTCACCTATACCTCCATCTACTCGCCGGCGGATAGCACTGTGACGCCGAATCAGACCTCTGAGCTGAGCGCTGTTCCGGGGGCGGATGTGGTCAACGTGGAATCGGCCCCAGTCGAACATGGGCAGCTGCCCCACGACCCGCGCGTGCACGAGCAGATTCTGTGGGGGCTCACGCGCTAGGCCGGGGTCGGCGCGGACTTGCGGGCGCGTGCAGCAATGGCGAAGGTGGCCGTTAGGCAGATAGCGAGGGCCACGAAGGGCAACGCATTCGACAGCCAGTAGGCGGTGGTGAAGGGGAGGGAATAGGCGGCGACGACGCGGATGATGGCTTCGAGCAGGAACACGACGCCCCACACGATGGTGATGTAGCGCTGGGAGGCGCGGAAGGTCGGGTATTTCCACAATCCGTTCCAGTAGGCGACGCCTTCCTTTGTGCCGTCGGTGCCAAAGCGCTGGCCAAAGTAGAAGGCAAGGGGCTTTCCAAGGGCCAAGCTGCCGAGGAAGAGCAATCCAATAATGCCGGTAACAACGCTGCCTTTAACCAGCAGGAGGCGCTCATCGGTGCCACCGACCAGAGTGGCCAACGCCGCAGCAACGTTGAAGGCAAGGATCAACGCAGAAATCCCAGAAAAAGACTTCTGGCGCACATGCTGGATGATGCCGCCGACGAGGGGGCCGATGCTGGCGGCCAGGTAGGCATAGACGTGGTTGTTGGTTGCGGAATCGACGATCTGGAATAGCAGGATGGCCAGGCCGACGTCGAAGACGCCGAGGATGAGGAAGTTGAGCAGGCGTGGATTGAGACTCATGCCACATAGTGTGCCACAAAACATACGAATCGGTTTGTTTCTGACACATAAAAACCCTAGGGTTGGGGCATGGCTGACGTTGGACCAGGAACTTTTGGATACCTCTGTGGGTTGGCCCGCCGCGAGGAGCTCCCCGGGCCTGTGCTGACACCGATCCTCACTGGGCTGGGTCTGTCGCCGGCCGGTGCGCGCACGTATCTATCCCGTATGGTGCGCGCGGGCGACCTATCCTCGCGCCGAGTGGGGCGTTGTTCCATGTATTCCATGGTGGGGGACTACCTTGCGGAGTTTCGTCACCTAGGTTCGCCGCGCGACTTCCAGTGGGAGGGGGCGTTTCACACGGTGATCTTCGATATCGGCGAGGATCGCCGTGCGGAGAAAGATGCCTTCCTGCGCGCCGCCCATGCCAGCGGTTTCCGGCAGCTGCGGCCCGGAGTCCTGGTGGGCGCCCACGCGCCGGGGGAGTGGGCGCAGAAAACCTTTATCGGCACCTGGTCCGTGGATGAGGACACTGCTCGCGACGTTATTGCCACCGCGTGGGACCTTGAGGATAGTGCTGCTCGTATTAGCGCGCTGGGCGACGTCCCCCCTTTGCCCACCGATGACGTTGGCATCGTCGTCGAAACTACGCGCCGCCACGCCGCCGCCTTCGCGGCGCTGCGCCGCACCCCGCCCTTCCCCGCACAGCTTCTCCCCGCTGATTTCCCTGCGGAATTGCTGGAGAGCCGCCTGCGCATGGACATCACGCCGGCCCACCGGGCGATGGCGCGGCTGTTAGAGTCGTGGCCATGATCCACGGAGCGATTGACGCGGAGGGCCGGTGCCGCCACTGGCACACGCTAGTCGACGTCGTTGCGAACAAGTGCCACACCTGCGGCGGATGGTTCGCGTGTTCGCTGTGTCATGCGGAGCTAACAGATCATGACTTCGGGCCCATGTCGAAGGACGAGCTCTGCGTCATGTGCGGGGCGTGTGGCCGAACAATGACGTTTGCCGAGTACTCCGCATATAAATGCCCCGCGTGCGGGCATGCCTTCAATACTGGCTGCGCGCTGCACGCGGGGACGTATTTCCGCTAGCCTTCTACGGCAAAAGCTGGGCCAGCGGGGTGCCCTCGACGAGGGTCTTGAGGTACGCCACGATATCCGGGACGTAGATGGTGAAGGTTCCGAAGGTCACTGGAATCGTCGGAAAAGCGTTGTTTGTCGGGGCCTTATTGCCGTTATTGGCTGGGGTACCACCGTTGTTGGTAGGCGCGGTGTTGTTAGCTGGTGCAGTGTTGTTGGCTGGGGCACCACCATTGTTAGCAGCGTTGCCACCGCCGCCATTCAGGCCGCAGCGCGCGATGGCCTCGTCGGCGCGGGCGACTGCGTCGCGGATCTCGCCGCCGCGCGGGTGGAAGTTAGCGGCAGCGAGCGCCTGGGACTTCTTGCTGTTGTAGTCGGACGGGTTGGTGTAGTACTTGGTGGCCTGCTCGCAGGAGATTTGGCCGGCCGGGACCTTAGCCAGGTAGTCATCCACCATGTCGGCGGAGGCGGTAGGGGCGGACAGGCCGATGGCGGCAGCAACGGAGCACAGGACAAGCTTTTTTCTCATGCGCCACATTGTGCCACAGCTTTTACACGTTTGCGTTAGCGGCTCAGGAAACGATCGACCAGCGAAGAATACGCCTTCACGGTCAAATCCAAGTCCTCCAAGTACAGGTGTTCGTCGTGGCTGTGCAGCTGCGAGTTCGCGCTGGCCATGTCTCGATCCTCGGCGTGCAGTGCAAAACCGTAGGCGTTGCCGCCGCGGCGACGAGCCACGCGCAGGTCGGAACCACCCGTCGCCAGTACCGGCAACACCTTCTTTTCTGGGAAGAACTCGTGGGCGGTCTCTTCAATACAGCGCCACAGCTCAGTATCGGTGGAGGACTGTGTGGCGTCCTCAGTAATAAGGTGCTCGATTTCTACCTCCTCGGCCATATCTCCGAGCGCTTCACGTAGGAAATCATCAAGCTCCTCCTGGGTCTGGCCAGGGAAGGGGCGGATATCCATCTCCAGGTAGGCGTGGGAGGGCAGCACGTTGATGGCGCCACCTGCGCGCAGGACGGTTTGGGCAATCGTCGTGTGCGAAAAGGCGTGGGCGTAGGCAGACAAATTACCGAACTTTTCGTAGTCGGCGGCGGTAGCGGAGCCGTCGAGAAGCGCTGCCTCCGTTGCGGGATCGAAGCGGAAGGTCTTGACGAATCCCTGCCACACCTCATCCGTCGCCACGGGCGGCTCCGCGGCCGCGATGCGGCGAGCCACTTCACCAATCTTGACGATGGCAAAGTCCTTGCCGAAGGGCGTCGAGCCATGGCCGGCATCGCCGTGCACGTGCAGACGGCGCTGTCCCGCGCCCTTCTCACCGACGTTGAAGACGAGCGCGCCGGGCAGGTGGCTGCCGCCGGTCTCCGAGAGGCAGTTGCGCACCGAGTAGGCCTCCGGGTGATGCTTGTCCATCCAGATGGAGCCCAAACCGCCGCGGGCCTCCTCGTCCGCCATACCTACGAACGCCAGGGTGCCGCCGGGATTGCCGCGCTTGGCGACGTCCCTGGTCACCGCCGCCATCGTCGCCGTAATAAAGAGCATGTCCACCGCGCCGCGGCCGTAGAGTTTGCCATCTTCGATGACGGCGTCGAAGGGCGGCTTGGTCCACTTGGGCTCGTCGACGGGCACGACATCCGTGTGGCCCATGAGCGTCAGCGGCTCCTTGTCCGGGTCACCCGGAACGGTCACCACGATGGTCACGCGGCCTGGGTGCGATTCATAGCGTTGAATCTCCACCGGGGTGCCGTTGAAGAACTTCTCCAGAGTATCCGCGTTGCGGACCTCGTTGCCGGAGTCAGGCGTGAGGTCATTCACGCAGGCATTGCGAATAAGCTCCTGGAGTAGCGCGAGGGTGTCGTCATAGAGCGTGGAATCCATGGCCTAGAGGTTAGTCCGGACCGAACAAAACACGCGGATTTACCACAACTTGAACGGTGTTCAAGTAAGGTTTCCCGCATGAGCATCGTAGATATCGCACGCGAGAAGGCCCTGGAGCAGGGCATCGGCCTGAACGAAGAAGAGCTGCTGCAGGTCCTTCAGATCCCGGATGAGCAGCTGGAAGAGATTGCGGACATCGCGCATCAAACCCGCCTCAAGTGGTGCGGCCCGGACGTCTCCGTGGAAGGCATCATCTCCATCAAGACCGGCGGCTGCCCGGAGGACTGCCACTTCTGCTCGCAGTCGGGCCTTTTCGAGTCCCCCGTGCGTGCCGCGCGCCTCAACATCCCGGAGCTGGTGGAGGCCGCCAAGAAGACCGCCAAGACCGGCGCCACGGAGTTCTGCATTGTGGCGGCCGTTAAGGCCCCAGACGAGAACCTCCTGTCCCAGGTTGCCGAGGCCATCCCGGCCATCCTCGATGAAGTTGATATCGAAATCTCCCTATCCCTGGGAACCCTCACCCGCGAGCAGGCCCAGCGCCTCAAGGACATGGGCGCCCAGCGCTACAACCACAACCTGGAGACCTCCAAGTCCTTCTTCCCCAACGTCGTCACGACCCACACCTGGGAGGAGCGCAAAGAGACCCTCGAGAACGTCCGTGCAGTCGGCATGGAGATCTGCTCCGGCGGCATCATCGGAATGGGCGAATCACTAGAAGACCGCGCCGAGTTCGCCTACCAGCTGGCCCAGATCGAGCCCTGCGAGGTGCCGATGAACTTCCTCGACCCGCGCCCGGGCACACCATTCGCGAACTACCCGTTGGTCCCGCTCGGTGAGGCACTGCGCGCAGTGGCCGCATTCCGCCTGGCCATGCCGTCTGTAACCCTCCGTTTTGCGGGCGGCCGCGAGCTCTCCCTGGGTGATGACGGAACCGAAAAGGGGCTGCTCGGCGGCATCAACGCCATCATCGCCGGCAACTACCTGACCACTCTGGGCAAGCAGATTGAAAAGGACGTCGACATGCTCGGCCGCATCGATCTGCCCATCAAGGCGCTCTGATGAACAGCTCGACGGAGTTGGCCGCCGCCGTCCTTGCCGGCGATGAGCCGCTGTTCCACCCCAACACGGGGAAACCACTAAGCGAGGAATTCACCTTGCACCCGGCGGCCGCGGCGGGCCTGGACGTCCCGCGCTATTGCCAGCTGTGTGGGCGCCGCATGGTGGTGCAGGTGCGCCCGGATGGCTGGAACGCGCGCTGTTCGCGCCATGGCGAGCTCGACTCAGATCATCTCTACGAGGAGGCTCTCCCGTAAGCTGGGGCACCATGGATCCCGCCGTTGCCCACGCTCACCAGTCCGCGTTGCGCTCCATCTCCCGGGTCGTCGCCGAGATCGCTGAGCCGACTCCCCCACAACAAGCACTGGACGCCGTCACCGATCAACTGCGCCGCGGCAACGTCATGGTCCTCACCGGCGCGGGCGTATCCACGGAATCGGGCGTGCCCGACTACCGCGGCCCGCGCGGTTCCCTCAGCCGGCACCGCCCCATGACCTACCAGGAGTTCCTGCACGATCCGCAGGCCTCGCACCGCTATTGGGCGCGTGCTTTCGTCGGCTGGCGGGTCATGCAAGCTGCACACCCCAACCGCACGCACTACGCGTTGGTCGAACTCGAGCGCGCCGGGCTCCTCACGGGTGTCGTCACACAGAACGTGGACGGCCTGCACGAGGAAGCCGGGCAGCGCAACCTCATTGCCCTGCACGGGGACATGCAGCACGTGGTGTGCTTGAGTTGCGGGTACGAAGAACCACGCGCGGACTACGACGCCCGCGCCGCCACAGCCAACCCGACTTACCTGCAACGCTGGGCAGTCAACAAAGAGGACGTTAACCCTGACGGCGACGTTGCCCTCAGCCAAGAAGCGGTCGAAGAATTTGTCATGCCCGGCTGCGTGCGGTGCGGCTCACAGCGCCTCAAACCAGACGTGGTCTATTTCGGCGAGCCCGTTCCGACTTTTAAAAAGGACGCCGCCTACGCGATGGTCAACGCGTCTGACTCCCTGCTGGTAGCCGGCTCGTCGCTGGCGGTGATGAGCGGCTTCCGCTTCGTTCTGGAGGCAAAGAAACAGGGCAAGCGCGTGGCCACCATCAATGGAGGGCCAGGGCGCGCGGATGACCGCGTGGACACACTGTGGCGGACCCAGGTGGGGCCGGCTTTCGATGCGGTTCTCGACGAGCTGGAGCTCTAGAGCCGCTCCAGTTCCTCGAGGACAAACTGGCATACCCGTTTATCCATGGGCATATCCTCGTGGCGAATAATCGCAAGGCGCTCGATGTCCTGGATATAGACGTTGTGGACATTCGGGCCATTGAGGAAACAGGTGTTTGGTGGAACCACGATGGCGTCGGCGCGCGTGGCGATGCACGTATAGCTCACCCCGGGTTCGACCTCGCTGCCGCGGTTCGTGGCCTCAACAATCTCGCTGCCGGTGACCTGCTGCATGCCGGCGGGGCCAAACCAGCCGTCGATAAGCGAGCGCGCCACCTCCTCCTGCCTCTCGCTGCGAAAGAGGGGGCTGGCGATTCCACCCTGGGTCGTGCCGTGATTGGGAGAGCTGATACACACCACGTGCCGTACAAACTCCGCGCTATCGTGCATGCGCATCCAGTACCGAGCCAATAATCCACCCTGGGAGTGGCCCACGAGAATCACCTGCTCCGCGCCGGTGACGGTGCGGACGGCGTTGATGTAGGCGTCGAGCTGCCGAGCGGATTCCTGCAGGGGGCCAGTGGCGCGGGTCCCGTAGTCAGGGGCGAAGGTGGCCCAGCCAGCGGCGCGGAGCATGTCTGCGAGAACCTGCCATATCCCCTTGCTGTCGCAGGTTCCGTGGATCAAGACAACCGGCCAGGGGCGTTCGGCGGTAGGGCGCGCGGACCAGTCGTCTTCGTAGACGCCGCGTGGGCGTCTGCGGGCACCGAGGGGGAGTGGGGTCATGAAATTTCAGTTTACTCTTGACCCCTATCCAACTTTCGTACTAAGCTAAGGCTTGCCTAATACGGAACGGCGGTGAGCTCCACACCGTACGCGTTACCGGATTAGTCATGGGGATAGGGCCCGCCGCTTCACCGCGGCGGGCTTCTTTCATGGATACACTCGCGGGCATGACCGACCTGCAGCATGTCCACTCCGTCAACGAAGCGGTTGCTCGTCTCTGCGAGCTCTATGACAGTTCCTGTGCGCTGGCACGTGAAGCATTGGCCTCAGGGGACCACGATGCCTACCGCCACGTGGTGTACCCAAAGATCACCGTGCATGTACGCCAGTGGACGCCCATCGACCGCTCCGAGCCCTTCGGTTACGTGGACCAAGAGGGCCGCTACTCGGCGGTGATATCCAAACCATGGCTGATTCGTGATTACCTGACAGAGCAGCTCACGCGGCTCACCAACAACTACCTGTGCGATCTCTACGTCGGTCAATCGGATGAGCGCATCCCGCCGGAATATATTCGGGGGATTACACAGATTCCCCAGGACCGTGGCGACATCCCCCGGCCCACCCTCGATGCGGTGCATGACGGAATCGTGGACGGCGCTTGGAAGGCTTTCCACGGCAAGGAAAAACCACTGTTCCATTTTGGTGCGCAGCGCTTCGACATTGCCTGCGCCCGCATCGAGCACTACACCGGCATCGAGGTGGACACCGTGCAGAAGTACATCCTGTTCACCAACTACGCCATGCACACCACCGAGTTCGTCAAGTTCGGGCTGCGCGAATTGGCGCGGGAAGACTCCCGCTACACCGCGCTCGTGCTGCCCACGGGGGAGACCATCCACCCCAATGACGCGGTGCTTCTCGACGTCGACGAGCTCACCCTCACCTCCCGCTACCAGATGCCACGTTTTGATCTCATCACCGCCGGCGGCGATGGCATCACGATGATCAACATCGGTGTCGGCCCCTCCAATGCCAAAACCATCACGGACTGCTTGGCAGTCCTGCGCCCGGAGGCCTGGATCATGATCGGCCACTGCGCAGGGCTTGATGGCCGCATGCGCATCGGTGACCTCATCCTGGGCAATGCTTATCAGCGCGAAGACCACATCCTCGACGGCACCGTCACCACCAGCAACCCGATTCCCGCCATCCCGGAGATCCAGCGCATGCTGGAGGCCGCCGTCGACGAGGTCTATGGAAAAGACAATTCGCTCATGCGCACCGGCACGGTGCTCTCCACCGATGATCGCAACTGGGAATGGCGCACCTCCCGTGATCTGTGGGAGTGGCTGCGCCACTCCACCGCGGTGGCAGTAGATATGGAATCCTGCACCCTCGCCGCCAACGGCTACCGCTACCGCATCCCTTATGGCACGCTGCTGTCGGTCTCCGATCTCCCTCTGCATGCCGTGCCCAAGCTTCCCGCCCAAGCGCAGGCCTTTTATTCCAATTCGAAGGAGGCACACGTGATGTGCGCGGTGCGCGCGGTGGAGGCTTTGGCGGAAAATCCGGAGCGGCTGCGCACCCGCAAATTGCGCCGAACGGTAGGAGAGGTACCGTTTCGCTGAGGTTGATGATTAGACTGAGGGAAATGCACAATCTGGCGAAGGAGACCTAGACGATGAGCACCCCGGAGTGGTGGAACCCGGAACGCGAGAACCTGACGTGGGAGGTCTTCGGTGAGGCCAGTCGCTCCCTGTCCCAAGAAATCGTGGATTCGGGTTGGTTCCCCGACCTTATCGTGGGCGTGGCCCGCGGTGGATTGATCCCAGCCGGCGCTATTGGCTACGCCATCGGGGTCAAGGAGATGGGTGCTATCAACGTGGAGTTCTACACCGATATCGGTGAGACCCTCCCGGAGCCGATTCTCCTTAACCCGCAGCTGGACACTGATTCGCTCAAGGGCAAGAAGGTCCTCGTCGTTGATGACGTGGCGGATTCCGGCAAGACCCTCGACCTCGTGGTCAACCTGCTCGAGCAGACCGCGTCCGAGGTCAAGTCCGCGGTGATCTACACGAAGCCGACCACCATCTTTGAGCCGGACTTCTCGTGGAAGAAGACCGATCAGTGGATCAACTTCGCATGGTCCGTCCTGCCAGTCATCACCCGCGACGGCTCTTTCAAAGACGGCCACTAGTGTCGGAGCACGCAGCCGGGTCTTTCCGCGCGGCCTTTAGCTCGCCCGCCCGCTTCCGCAAGGAGGTGTTTGGCGGGCTTGCTGTTGCGCTCGCCCTCATCCCGGAAGTTTTAAGTTTCTCCATCCTCGCCGGACTCGACCCCAAGGTGGGGCTCTTCGCCTCCGTCATCATGGCGATGTCCATCGCCATCACCGGCGGGCGCCCGGCCATGATCTCTGCTGCAGCTGGCTCTGTCGCCGTGGTGATCGCACCACTTGCCCACGAGCATGGCCTGCAGTACGTGCTGCTGACCATCTGGATGGCGGGAATTCTCCAAGTAGTGATGGCAGTGCTGGGCGTCGCCAAGCTCATGCGTTTCATCCCCCGCAGCGTCATGCTGGGGTTTGTCAACGCCCTGGGCATCCTCATGTTCACGGCGCAGCTGAGCCACCTGTGGCAGGTGCCGTGGCTGGTCTACCCCCTTGTCGCGCTAGGCCTCGTCATCATGGTGGTGTGGCCGCGGATTACCACGGTGATCCCCGCCCCGCTCGTCGCGATTATCGTGGTTAGCGCACTCACTGTGATTTTCGGCTGGCAGGTTCCCAACGTCGCGGACCAAGGCGAGCTGCCGACCTCCCTGCCCGGTTTTGTTATTCCGGACTTACCTTGGACGAAGGAGACTATTCTCCTCTGCCTTCCCTATGCATTGGGCGTTGCACTCGTCGGCCTTATGGAATCCCTGCTGACCGCCAAGCTTGTCGACGACCTCACGGATACCCACTCCGATAAGACGCGCGAATCCGTGGGCCAGGGCATCGGCAACATGCTCGCCGCGGCCATCGGCGGCATGGGCGTGTGCGCAATGATCGGCCAGACCATGATTAACGTCAAGGAATCCCAGGCGCGCACGCGCTTGTCGACGTTCCTCGCCGGCGTCTTCCTCCTCATCCTCATCCTCGTGTTGGGCGATACCGTAGGAAAAATCCCCATGGCCGCGCTCGTGGCGGTCATGTTCATGGTGTCTTTCCACACCGTGGATTGGCACTCGGTGCGCACGATTCACCGCATGCCGTTGAGCGAAACCCTCGTCATGCTCGTGACGGTGATTGGCACCCTGGTGACAAATAACCTGGCGGTCGGTGTGATCCTCGGCGTCCTGACCGCCTCGATAGCCTTTGCACGCCGCGTGGCGCACCTGGTGTCGGTGGAGCTGGAGGGCAACGTCTACACCGTGCGCGGCCAGCTCTTCTTCGCCTCTTCGAACGACTTGGTCTACGCCTTCGATTACACCCTGCCGGTGGACAAAATCATCGTGGATTTCTCGGAGGCCGATATTTGGGATGCCTCGACCGTCGCGGTACTCGAGTCCGTGGAGAACAAGTACGCAAGCCGTGGCATAGCGGTGGAATTCCGCGGCCTCGATGGCGTTAGCCTCGCGCGCTACCAGAGGATTTCCGGTTTGAGTTAGGTAAACCTATCAGAAAAAGTCTTATGACGTGCGAGTTTGCTTAAGATCGCCTTGCTAGCGTGCCCGAATTTTTTCTGTATTGTGGGTAACACCAAACAGACGAAAGGAATCACTTTCATGGACGAGAAGCTGCAAACCCTCCTTAACGAGCAGGTCATCAACGAGCACGGCGCAGCCCTGATTTACACCCAGCTGGCCTACGAGATGGACAACCTGTCCTTCCCGGGCATGCGCGATTGGTTCTTCAAGCAGGCAGAGGAAGAGCGCGAGCACGCACAGAAATTTGCTGAGCACCTGCTGGACCGCGGCTACCGCGTCGAGCTGGGGGATATCCAGGTCGGCTCCGTCAAGGCCGCCACCCCGCTCGATGCCTTTGAGGCCTCCCTCGCGCATGAGCAGAAGGTCTCGGAGCAGATCCGGGAGATCGCCCGCACCGCGGATGCCGCCGGGGATCTCGATTCCCGCGCCCTCATCAACTGGTTCCTCGAGGAGCAGGTTGAGGAGGAGTCCACCGTGTCCGAGATCATTGACCAGCTCAAGCTGGTGGGCAATGACGGCTCGGGCCTGCTGCGCATCGATGGTTCGCTGGCGCAACGGTAACGAAGCCATATAGTTTGCACGAATTCTCCCACAGCCCCCTGCGGTTGGTGGGAGAATTTCTTTTATGACTACAACGCGCCTGATGCTCATTTGCGGTGCCCTGGCCGGCCTTGTGATCGCATTGGTCGGCGGCACGTGGCTGGCGGCAACGAACATGGCGCTGGGAACCTTCTTCTTTGCTCTTGCCGTCATGCTTGGTCCGTTTGCAGGACTTGCCCTCTTGTTGGGCGCGGCTGCGGCATCGACGGCGCTGAGCCGCTCCTTGTTTAGCGTGGGCGGCTTGTTCCTCGTGGGAGCGATCTCGACGTTGTGGGCCCACGGCACGCTGTCGCTTCCGCTTTTCGTGGCGGGCACCCTGACCGGCGCTATTGCGGTCTGGCTACACTGGGCGCATGGCCACTTTGCTCTTCGACCTCTACGGCGTGCTCATGCGGCCCGCTGGGAACGCTGAGCTGGAGGATTATCTCCGTCCCGAAAACCCGGAGCACTTTTGGTCGCTCTATGAGGAGTTTCGCCCAGCTTATAATTCTGGGCACCTGAGTGATTCGCAATATTGGGGGCGCATCCGCGCGCTGACTGAACTGGACTCCTTTGACGTCAGCCACGCGACCGAACTGGACACTGAGCGCCTGCTGGTTGCCGACTCACAGGTAGTTCGTGCGGTGCTAAACCTCATCGGTCAAGGCCACAGCGTCGGCATCCTGGCGAATGTGCCGGCGGTACTGGGAACCCGGATCCGCCAGACGCAGACCTGGCTTCAGGAATGCGCCGCCGTGACGCTGAGCTGCGATATCGGGGTAGCTAAACCAGACCCGGAGGCCTACCTCGTGGCCGTCGATGCCCTGGGCGCGCAGGCCAAGGACACGCACTTCTTCGATGATCGGCCCGACTTCGTCACTGGCGCGCAGCGCCTCGGGCTCAAGGCTCACCTTTTTACGGGCATCAATTCGATCCCTTTTTAGGCAGCTTTCGCCTCGCGGCCGAGCTCCAGCGGTACGCGCAGCAGTGGATCGAGCGCCACAGCGCGGGTGCAGGCGCGAACAATTTCGGTGTGCGAGGGGATCATGCGCAGCTCCACTGGGTGATCGGTGGCCTGGCGCACGGCGGAAGCAAAGAGCTTCGGGGCCGCCGGATCATCCGAGAAGGCGCCGCCGGCCACAACGAGAGTATCGGGCGTGTGCTCCGTCAACAGCTCAGCGGCGGTGGTGCCGAGGGAGCGCGCGCGATCGTCGAGAAGCGCTCGCGTTTCTTCATCAGCATTCGTCACCACGTCTGGGAACGAGTCTCCGCCGGTCTCATTAAGCATCGCCTGCGTGGCCAGGGCGTGAGCCCCGTCGATTTCGAGCTGCACAATTTCATCGCCGACTGTGAGCGCAGCACCGACGGAGTCATCCGCGTAGAGCACCATGACGGGCTTTTCCGCGCCCAGCTCCGCGGACTGCGTCTCGGATCCCAGGATGGCGGGGATGACGGAAGACACGACAACCGGAACGCCGAACTGGTACTCCAGACGACTAGCGATGTCCATCTCGTCCCAGCCCAGGTTGTGGGCAGTGATGCGTCCGGCCTCGTTGACGCTTCCGGACGTGGTCACGCCGACTGAAACTAAACGGAGATCCAGGCCGGTCATCAGGCGATTGACACCAGCGATGATGTGCTCGATGACATCGCTTGCACTCAAACGCGAAACCGGGGTAGCCACGTCTTCCTCGCGGAGGGTGCGCCCCTTGGTATCGAAGAAGGCGATGTGGGTAAAGGCGGTACCAACCGCAATGCCGGCGAGCATCCAGTTATTATCCGCTACCTCTAGGGGCACGGTGGGGCGCCCGCGCCCGCGGGACTGAGTCAAATCCGTGCGCTCGCGAATCAGCCCAGCACCCAGCAGCGCGGCGGTGGCGCGGGTAATCGTCGGCTGGGACAGCCCCGTGGCTTCGACAAGTTCACTGCGGGTCACAACGGGATTGAGTCGAATGATGTGGAGGCACTTCGCCGCCGGGGTGCGGGGGCGAGTGAACACGGGACCAGATTTAATCATGGCGCAAGTATAAATTCACCAGACCGCATTGTCTAATAGAAATTGGGATTCAGTAGACATCATAGTCTAGAAGTGTGCCTGCGTTAGAGTGGTGTTCATGGATTCTGTTGCTGTGTACTGCGGCTCCGCCGTCGGAAACTCTGAAGCCTATGGCCAAGCCGCACACCTTTTGGGGGAGGAGCTCGCGCGGCGCAACCTCACCCTGGTCTATGGCGGCGGTGACGTGGGCCTGATGGGCATCGTCGCGGATTCCTGCTTGGCAGCCGGCGGCACCGTCATCGGAGTAATCCCGCGGCAGCTCGTCGATTACGAGATGTCACACCAGCGGGTAACCAAGCTCGAGGTCGTGGACACCATGGCGCAGCGCAAGACGCGTATGGAGGAACTCGCGGATGCCTTCGTGTGCCTGCCGGGCGGCGTGGGAACTCTAGAGGAGCTCACCGAGGTGCTTACCCTGCAACAATTAGGCAACCTTGATGGCCCGGTGGGCCTAGTAGACGTCAACGGTTTCTGGCAGCCGTTTATAAACATGTACTCCGCAATGGTGCAGGAGGGGTTCGTTCAAAAACGCTTCCTCGACGCGCTCGTGGTCAGCCCGTTTCCAGCTGAAGTCCTGGATCAATTTGCATCATGGACGAGCCCGGGAAGTAAGTGGAGCAACAATTAGCTAACAACCTGGTAAATAAGGCGGCGCTGGGTTGGCCCAACCCCCTGGATCTTCGTTAGACTTCGCCCTTATGAGTTTTGACCAGAACGCAGAGCGCCAGCCTTCGCTGCTGGACGCGTCGTGCGATAACTTCGTCCACGACCTCGCGCAGCTCACGCCCACCGATGCCACCGCGTGGGGAATTCCCGGCTTCGATGGGGAGCTGGAGGATTTCTCCCCGGAGTACTACTCCTCCGTGGCGGATCGCACTCGTGAGATGATGGCGGATCTCGACGCCCTCGATGACACCACCGACGAGTCTGATGATGACGATGACTTCGATGAGGTGGACTACGTCACCGCCGCCGTCTTGCGCGACCGTCTCTGCCTGGATCTTGACCTACACCATGCCGGTGAGGACATCCGCTGCCTTAACAACATTGCCTCCCCGGTGCAGACCATCCGCGACACCCTCATGCTCATGCCGAAGGACACCCCGGAGCAGCTTGATGCGTTGCGCTCGCGCCTGTCGAAGGTGGCGGCCTCCCTCAACGGCTACAGGGAGTCCCTCACGGAGGCGGCGTCGCGTGGCATGGTGGCGCCGCAGCGCCAGATCTCCGATGTCTTCGTGCAATGCGAGCGGCTTGCCGACGCCGGCTCCATGCTCGAGGACCTTGGCGTTGAGGGCCCAGAGGTGGACGCGGCCAAGGAAGCCTTCGGCGAGTTCGCCGATTGGCTCTCAAACGAGCTGCAACCACAAGCACCATCGCAAGACGCGGTGGGTCGCGAGCGCTACGAGCGCTTCTCCAGGCTCTTCGTCGGCGATGTCGTGGACCTCGATGAGGCCTATGAGTGGGGCATGGACCAGGTGCGCTCCATCAAGGCGGAACAAGAAAAGATCGCCCACGAGCTCTATGGCTCCGACGTCACCGTGCGCGCAGCTATGCGCAAACTCAACGAGGAGGAGCGTTACCAGCTGCACGGCACCGACGCGTTAGTGGAGTGGATGCAGTCCACCGCGGACCGCGTCATCAAGGACCTCGACGGCACCGCCTTCGACATCCCGGAGGCGGTTAAAGAAATCGAGTGCTGCATTGACCCGGCCGGCACCGGCGGTATCTTCTACACCTCGCCGTCTGATGACTTCTCCCGCCCCGGCCGCATGTGGTGGTCCGTACCGGCTGGCCAGGAGCTTTTCCACACCTGGCAGGAACTAACCACCGTCCACCACGAGGGCGCGCCGGGCCACCATCTGCAGATTGGTGCCGCGCTGACCCAGCCGGATCTCAACCTATGGCGCCGTGCGGTGACGTGGAACTCCGGCCACGGTGAGGGCTGGGCTCTGTACGCTGAGGCACTCATGGCGGAGCTGGGATACATGGATGATCCGGGCTTCCGCATGGGGCTTCTCGACGCCCAACGCTTCCGCGCCGCCCGCGTCGTGGTGGACATCGGACTCCACTTGGGCAAGGCGTTGCCGGAGTGCACCGCGTCCGGTGTCTGGGACAAGTCCCACGTCAAGACCTTCATGCGTGAGAACACCGCGATGGACGATGCCAACCTCTCCTTCGAGGTCACCCGTTACCTGGGCTGGCCGGGCCAGGCGCCGTCTTATGCCTTGGGCCAGCGCCTGTGGCAGCAGACCCGCGACGCCGCAGTCGAACAGGGGATGGACGTACGTGATTTCCACTCCCAGGCATTGGCTCTGGGCTCAGTGCCGATGTCGATCCTGCGCGAGACGATTCTGGACTAGCTGTCAGACTCTTGGATTTATCCACACCTGACTCTTGGATTTATCCACTAGTGACTCTGTAATTTATCCATGTTTCGGACTAGGGTACCTGGTATGTACCTGCCGCGAATTGTTGATGCAGAAGTAGAAAGAGGCCTTCGCGTTGCCGGAGCCCTCTTCCTGAAAGGCCCCCGCGCGAGCGGCAAAACGTCGACGGCGCGCCAGTTTGCTAAGTCTGTCATTCAGCTTGACCGTGACACTCCTGAAGCAAACGTTGCTCGCATGCAACCGGCACTAGGGCTTCAAGGGGCGCGGCCCCGGCTTATCGATGAATGGCAGGTTGTTCCTGCTATCTGGAACGAAGTGCGTCATGCGGTCGATGACTCGCGAGAAAAGGGACAGTTCCTCCTCACGGGTTCCTCGACACCCGATGACGATGCCACCCGCCATTCGGGGGCTGGGCGTATTCGCTCGATTCAGTTGCGTACGTTGAGCCTGGCAGAGCGTGGAGATTTGGCTGAGCGCGTATCACTAGGCGCGATTATTTCCGGCAATCAGGATCCCACGGCTGGGACGGACGCCACCGTGGCGGATTATGCCCGCTGGATCGTTGCCGGTGGCTTCCCAGAGTTTTTCGACCTTGATCCTCTAGATGCCCAAGAGGGGATGGAGTCTTACCTCACGGAGATGAGCGAGCACGACTACCCGGAACTTGGGGGTCCGCGCCGCGATCCGCGCCGTTTCCAGTCTTTTCTTCGCGCCTACGCGGGGCTAGTTGCTCAACCGGCCACCGCTGCAGCGATTCGTAAACGCATTGGCGAGCTCAGCAGTGCTACTCCTATGCCGGCAGCAGAAACCGTCAACGTTATTCATGATTTTGCTACACGTTTGTTCCTAGTTGAAGACCAGCCCGCGTGGTCACCAAAGACGAGATCTAAGACAACCATGGTTCAGATGCCGAAGCGTCAGCTCGCGGATCCTGGCTTGGCAGCTGCATTGTTGGCGGTTGGGCCAGACAAACTGCTTGGTGATCTAGAGACTTTGGGCATTCTCTTTGAGGCGCAACTGGTGCACGATCTGCGCGTTTATGCTCAAGCATTAAGGGCACGAGGCGTCTTCCATCTGCGGGATATGAAGGGCCGCGAAGAAATTGACGCGATAGTGGAACTCAGGGATGGCTCGTGGGTGGGATTTGAAGCGAAACTTTCGCACAACGAGGTCGATGCCGCGGCGGCACATTTGTTAAGAGTGGCAGAGAAGGTCTCCTTGCCACCGGCCGCTCTCATCGTGGTTATTCCCAGCGGACCAGCTTTCCAACGGTCAGATGGAGTGTGGGTGGTTCCACTAGCGGCGCTTGCGGAATAGCCGCAAAATCTGCGGCAGGTAGCCGGCGATGACCAGCACGATGATGAGCCGGATAATCTGCACGGCCACCACGGCTGGGCCCGCGCCTCCTTCCGCAGACAGCGCAAGCACCGTCTCCAGCGCGCCGGGTGAGGTGGCGAGGTAAGCCTCGAAGTAGGTTATGTCCAGCCATGCGGTCAGAGGCAGTGCGGTCAATGCGCACACGCCGATCACGACAACGATAAAGAGGATCGTCGCCGGTAGCTGCTTGGCGAAGGCCCGCAGTGCCGGTACCGAAAGCCCACCACCGCAGACCCAGCCGATGGACATAAAGGCCATGATCTTGAACACGTAGAGCGGCTCCAGTGTGTGGCCGGCTGGAATAACCTGCGCAACCAGCACCGTCACGATGAGCGGCCCCAAAACAGCAGCAGCTGGCAAACGCACCAGCTTGCCCAGCTGTTCACCAACCACAGCGATGGCGAGAGTCAGCAGTACGATCCACCACGTGACCTCGCCGTCAACGCTCATGTCGACACCGTGACCAGCGGGGGCATCCAACAACGACACCACCAAAGGCAGCGACACCGACACCGCCAGAAGGCGCAGGTATTGCGTCAGCGCCACGTAGCGGTAGTCCGCGCCGAGCTCGCTAGCTAGTGCCGGCATGAGGGAGGCCCCGCCCGGCAGCATCGACAAAATACCCGTCTCCCAGGAAATATCCTTCGGCTGCGAACGATGCAGCAGAACACCGCCAGCGACGCCGATTAAAACAGTAATGAGTGACATCGTCACCGCGGCTGGCACAAAGCCGATGAGGGTGGAGGCAGGAACTAAGGTCAAAGGTATGCCCGCCATCATTCCGATGAATCCGCGGGCGACAGAATAAAAGTGCTCGTTAACGGCGAGTTCTTTGCCCGTCGTCAAGGCCATGGCTCCCGAGACCACGATGGCGCCGAGGATCCAGGCTGCGGGTACGTGAAGGTAGCTCAACAGCGCCCCGAGAGTTGCAGACCCCGGGGCCACGATGAGCCACCTCGCACGAACTGACATGCAATCGAGTTTAATGATGGGCATGGACTTTGGATTGAGCGGTTGGGCAATTCTTACCATGGGCGCTGCTGTGGCCGGGTGGGTAGACGCCGTCATTGGCGGCGGCGGGCTCGTGCTCATTCCGCTCATTCTGGCCGTGGCTCCGCAGCTCGCACCCGCGACGGCGCTGGCAACGAACAAGGTGGCGGCGGTGTCGGGAACGGCGTCGGCGGCCGTTACCTTAGTAAAGAAGGTGCGCCCACCGAAAGGCGAGCTTATTCGCATGGGACTCATCGCGCTCGTGTGCTCCGGCCTCGGCGCGGTGGCAGCCGCACTCATGGACAAGGACGTCATGCGCCCGGTCATCATCGTGCTCATGGTGGCCGTTGGTATCTTCGTGGCCTTTCGCCCGGATTTTGGCAGCGGTGACGGCCAGGGCCTGCGCGGCGGCTGGCGCACGTGGGCAGCACTGGGCGCTGTGGCTGCTATCGCCTTCTACGATGGCATCTTCGGACCCGGCACCGGCATGTTCCTCATCATGGCGTTTACCGCCATCTTCTCCCAGAATTTCCTCACCTCAGCGGCGATGGCGAAGGTGGTCAACACGTGTACCAACGTCGGCGCCCTCGTGGTGTTTATCGCGGGCGGCCACGTGGTGTGGGCGCTGGCCCTCGTCCTCGCGGTGGCCAATATTATCGGCGCGCAGCTAGGGGCGCGGACAGTGCTTGGCGGCGGCGCGAAGCTCATCCGCTATGCGCTGCTGGTACTCGTCGTGGTGATGAGCGTGTACCTGTCCTGGCAGCAGTGGGGCTGATTTCTACATTCGGTTCTTCGTCTTCGCCGTAGCCACCGCGTTCCACGGATCTTCTGTCCACGGGTGTTTGGGATAGCGCCCGCGCATGTCGGCGCGCACGCCGGCATAAGGCCCAGCCCAGAAGCTCGCTAGGTCATCGGTGACGGCGAGCGGGCGGCCGGCGGGGGAGAGCAGGTGAAACTGTACGCGGTGGCCGCAGTATTCGGGGGATTCGGCCAAGCCGAAGCATTCTTGCAACTTGATGGAGACCACGGGGCGCTCGCCGGACCAATCGATGCGCGCGTCGCGCCCTGAGGGCACCGGCAAGCGTTCTGGTGCGAGCTCATCGAGGCGGCTAGCCTCGGGCCAGGGCAGGAGGCGTTGCAGTGCTGGGTACATGTCCGGCTTGTGGCCTTCTGCTAGCTCACGTAGTTCTGGCTCGAGCCACTCCAGGCTGGCGCTGGCATTTTCGACGTCCGGCCACGGATCGCCGTAGGCTGCCCGCAGGTGGCGCATACGTTCCTGCAGGTTCTGAGCCTTCTCACTGAACTTAAACAGTTCGAGGCCGTGGCCCGAGTTGCGCAGGGCCGCAACGGCTTCATCTCCGGAGACCTTCACCGGGGTTTCAGAAAGCACGATGGCGCCGGCCGCGCGTACGCGCACGCCGCGGACCTTGGAACCCTCGAGGAAGGCGCGGGTCTCCTCGGTAATGCCGACGATATCGAGGGCGTCATTCTCCGCGATGGGCTCCGCCGCGCGGATGATGGCGTTGCCGGCATTCGACAGGGAGACCTCGGCGACGGCGAGCCACGGTGAGCCCGCTAGACCGGAATCCAGGAGCCGGGCACGGGTCCCACTCGCCAGCAGATACTCCTTCTCGCCCACGCGTTTGGCCACGAACTCGGGGAAGGCGGTTGCCACCACCACGCCTGGGTCCACCGGGCCCTGGTGAGGCACGAGGCGGGCCAGTCGCTTGGGATCAGAATCATCGAGGCGCGCGATTGTCTTTGCTGCCCCCGCACCATATTTCAGTAGCGCGGCACCCCACCGCGGATGTGTCGGCAGCAGCGCGAGCTCCTCGGTGGCGTTGAGGGCACGGAGGGTGCGGTGGGCGTCGGCAAGCGCGGCGTGGGGCGGCTGATCGAGGAGTGGGAAGTCCGGGCCCGCGCCCCAACAATCCATGAAGAGTGCTGCCTGGGTGAGGTCCGCAGAGAGGATCTCCGGGGTGACGTGCGGGGAAAAGTGCTGGTAGTCATCCTGTGAATAACAGCGGATGACAGTGCCGGGAGCCTCACGCCCGGCGCGGCCGGCGCGTTGATCGGCGCTGCTTTTCGACGTCGACACCGTCACCAACCCACTCATCCCGCGCTGCGCATCGCGCTTGGGAACGCGCGCAAGACCTGCATCGATGACGGTGCGCACGCCCGGCACGGTGAGCGAGGACTCGGCGATGGAGGTGGCCACGACGATGCGCTGCTCGGCTGTGTAGAGCGCGGCATCCTGCTCCTGCGTGGTCTGGCGGCCATGTAGCGCGAAAACGTTATGACCAGCGAGTGCCTCGCACACCAGGTTGACCTCGCGTACGCCCGGCACGAAGACCAGGGTGGACTCGTGCTGCCGCGCGGCAACCCTCGCCACGCCTTTCCAAAAGTCTCGATCTCCCGCAGCGCGCCCCGGAATCGGTTCATAGGAGATGTTGAGCGGATATGTAACGGCCTCAGTGGAATGGATCGGCGCCCCTCCCATGAGCTGGGAGAAGCGGGCGGCGTCGACAGTCGCGGACATGGCGATGACGCGGAAATCATCGCGGAGCTGCGCCAACTCCAAGCACATGCCGAGTACGAGGTCAGTATCGAGCTGGCGTTCATGCACCTCGTCGATGGCTACGGCGGAAATTCCTTCAAGTTCCGGATCCCGCAGCAGGCGGCGCAACAAAACACCTGGGGTAACAAACTCGACGTCTGCGCCTTTGCGGGAATCACCGCGCACCGCATAGCCGATGCGCTGGCCTGACAACTCTTGAAGGCGGTTTGCCGCAGCACGCACAGCTACGCGGCGCGGCGCGGTGACGAGAACCTTGCCCTCTACTTGGTTAGCCAGCGCCGGCGGAACGAGCGTGGTCTTACCTGTGCCGGGCGGAGCCTGGACTACGACGTGACCGGCGGAAGGCAGAGAATCGATGGTCTCCAGGACGGGTAGCCCCTTGCCGATCGCCTTGAGATCAAACATCGAGATCCTGGCGCTCCCACCTATCTTCGTTGTCCTCCAGCGTGCGCACCACACGACCGGGTTGACCCAGCACCAGTGACCTATCCGGGATATCTGTGGTGACCAGTGTGTTCGCTCCAACGACACAATCCTCGCCGATGGTCACGCCCGGCAGCACCGTGACGTTGGCGCCGAACCACGTGTTGCGCCCGACGCTAATGGGCTTCGCAATCTCCCAGCCCTCCGCCCGCATCTCATGATCGTTGACGGGGTGGCCCACCGTGATGAGCGAGCAATTCGGCCCGATCATGACGCGGTCTCCGAGGGTTACAGGCGCCTGCGCCAGGATTGTCGCACCAAAGTTGATGAACACGTCTTTTCCGATGGTCACATTGCAGCCATACTCGACGTTGAGCGGCGTGTGCAGCCCGGGAACCTCGGACTCGGGCGACAACAGTTCCCGCAAAATCTCCTTCGCGCGCTCTGGGTTGGTGTTTTGCAGCTCATTGAGCTCCTTGGCCAGCAGGAAGCCGCGTCGATGTTCGGCGCTAACCTCCTCGTTGACACTGGGCATGAACCACTGCCCGCTGGTCATGCGTTCAAAGGATCCTTCGTCTGGGTGATGCATGTCAGCCATCCTATTCCCTCCTCTTAGTCTCGAGTCAGAACATCGAGAGCGGCACGGTGAAGGAAAACCTTGGAGCGGCCTTGTTGGATTTCTTCTAGGATTCCTAAATCTACGAGATGCGCCAGCCACGCGCTGGCGGTTTGGCGTTTGACGAAGCCCGTCTCTACCACGTCAGTAATGCGTACATAGGGCTTGATAAGAATGAGCTCGGCCATCTCGAGGGGATGGTTAATCACGCCCGCAGAACGTATTCGTTGCGCAGTGTTTTCCTGGATAGCCCGAAGCTGGGTAATCATCGAGGAGGCGTCGGCAGCCGCTGCGTGAACGCCGCGGATCATAAAAAGAAGCCAGTTTTCCCATGCTCCCTTAGCTGTCACAGCGTTGAGATGGCGATAGTAGTCTGCTTTGTTTCCGACGATATACCCGGACAGGTACAAAACCGGCAGCTCAAGAAGATCTTCTTGGATGAGGTAGAGGACGTTAAGGATTCGTCCAGTGCGCCCATTGCCATCGTAGAAAGGATGGATTGCTTCAAATTGATAGTGAAGCAGTGCCATCTTTACAAGGGAATCAACGTCGTGGCTGCAATATATATAGTCCTCCCACGCTGCGAGATGGTCCTCGATAATCTCCCTTCCTTCAGGTGGGGTGTAGAGCCTCTCCTTCGTTACAGGGTTACCGATAAACGTGCCCGGAAGTGAACGCACCTCGGCCTGAGTATCTAGAAGGGTGCTGCATACGATTTTTGCTGTCTTTTCTGATAGAGGTCGCTGCGATAGTGAGGAAAGTCCAGCGTGGAGCGCGGCGTTATAGCGAAGAGCCTCCTTGGTGGCAGGAGTCGGCTCGGCATCGACGTGCCACGCCGCACGGAAGAGCTCGTCATTAGTGGTGACGATGTTCTCAATCTCGGAGGAAGCACGAGCCTCACGCAGTGGAATCGTTGAGGTGATGATCTCCGGGTTAGGGATGAGCTGGCAGGCCGTACGCAGTTCAGCCAGTTTTTCCTTAGCATCGATGATGGCCTTAAGCACGGGAACGGTTTCCACCACTTCTGCAGGGGGGAGGGGTGGAAGCTCATTGTAGGGGGTGTCCGGGCTATAGGTTGGCATGGTAAAAGAATAGACATGTTGAGCAGATATGTCGATTTTTTTCAGAATTTTCGACATATCTGGATGACTTGTCGATTGCGTCGACATATCGGCGTACCCTCAGACGTTGACGTGTTAACAAATTAAGAAAGGCATCCTTATGGCGAAAATCGGCATCATCCTCGGCTCTACCCGCGACGACCGCGCCGGACTGGCCATCGCCCAGTGGGTCACCGACCTCGCTCAGGGGCGCGACGTGGACTACGAGCTCATTGACCTCAAGGCCTTCGACGTTCCGATCCTCACCACCTCCGTCATTCCTATGGCGGCAAACAAGAATTACGAGGATCCGCAGGTGCAGGCTTGGTCCGATGCTGTCGATTCCTGCGACGGCTATATCTTTGTCACCCCGGAGTACAACCACTCCGTGCCGGGCGCTTTCAAGAACGCCGTCGATTCCCTCGGCGCCGAGTGGGTAGGCAAGCCGATTGCGTATGTGGGCTACAGCTTCAGCGGCGGCATCCGCGCGGTAGAGGCGTGGCGCCTCATCATGGCGAACTTCTCTATGAAGCAGCTGCGCACCCAGCTGGATATCTCGCTGAATACCGACATGAAGGATGGCACCTTCACCCCGGCTGATTTCAAGGCCGGGATCGTCGAAAACATCTGCGCCGAGCTGGAAGAAGTCCTATCCTAGGGCGCATGGAAAAGGTAGCAGTCGTCACAGGAGCATCGTCGGGGATCGGGGAGGCGTCGGCAAGAGCGTTGGCGGCCGACGGTTGGCATGTT
The DNA here is from genome assembly GCF_001813755.1 of Corynebacterium sp. HMSC074H12. Lineage (NCBI taxonomy): Bacteria > Bacillati > Actinomycetota > Actinomycetes > Mycobacteriales > Corynebacteriaceae > Corynebacterium > Corynebacterium sp. HMSC074H12. Next base: position 35,005 of record NZ_KV813889.1, on the reverse strand, counting down.
GTCGTCGGTGCGCGTCGCGTAGAGCGCCTTGAGGCCCTCGCGAAGGACATCGGCGGCGAGGCGCACGCCCTCGACGTAACCTCGGACGAGTCCGTGGCTGAGTTCGTCTCCCACCTCGACCGCGTGGACCTCTTGGTCAACAACGCCGGTGGCGCGAAGGGCTTGGAACCTCTCGTGGAGACCACCGTAGAGGACTGGCAGTGGATGTACGACGTCAACGTCCTAGGCACTGTCCGTATGATCCAAGCCCTCATGCCGAAGCTGCGGGGTGGGCTCATCATCAACATGGGCTCCGTTGCCGGTTGGAACGTCTACGAGGGCGGCTCCGGCTACAACGCCGCTAAGCACGGTGTGCGCGTGATTTCCCGTGCACTTCGTATCGAGGAGCACGGCGTTCGTGTCACCGAACTCGACCCGGGCCGTGTAGCCACGGCGGAGTTTTCCCTCAATCGTTTTCGGGGCGACACCGAACGTGCTGCACAGGTGTATGACGGCGAACTCAACCTCACCGCAGAAGACATCGCTGAGGCCGTGCGTTGGGTGGCCTCGCTGCCGGAGCACGTCAACATTGACACCATGACCATTAAGCCGCGCACGCAAAGCTAAATTACCTGTTTCGCTGCAGGTGAGACGCCTCTTATAGTGGCATGCGTTAGTGAAAACACATGTGAGTATGGGGGTGTTAGATGGCATTCAGCGCCATAGTGGCCTTAATGGGTGTGTGGTTCGCGGCGATGGCCTCGCCAGGACCAGACGTGGTGCAGATTATTCGTTTGGGTGCACGCTCTACGCGCGCGGCGGTGTGGGCCGCAATCGGTAGCACCACCGGCTTGATGATGTGGACCGTTGCTTCGCTAGCGGGGCTTACCGCATTGATTTCGGCGCACCCGGAAATCCTGGTGGCGCTGCAGGTTGCCGGCGGCAGCTATCTGCTGTGGATGGCTTTTTCTGCCATCAGCGGTGGCATCAAAGAGCGCCGTGCACCGGCAACTATGAACCCTCAACCGCGCGGGTTCACCCCGGATGGCATCATCAGACTCGGCACGGCGTACCGCATGGGCCTGGTCAGCGACCTTTCCAACCCCAAGGTTCTGATTTTCTTCGGCGCTATCTTTGCCAATTTTATCGATCCGGACATGGGCTTGAGCGCCAATGCCACGGTTGGTTCTGTGTTGGTTATAGAAAGCCTCATTATTTTTGTTGGTGTCGCGCTGTGTACTCGTGCGGTGTCGAAGTGGATGGCGAAGAACTCCGCCAGTGTCGATATCTTTAGTGGCGTAGTGTTTGCCCTGCTTGGCGTCATCATTCTGGTGGAGGGACTGCTCAGTGCAGCCGCTGGGTATGCTGGTCAGCATGCTAGAAGTCTCAATTAAGGGAGAATCCATCAAGCTCGGCCAGTTCCTCAAACTGGCATCCTTGGTCGCCACCGGGGGTGAGGCCAAAGAACTTATCGAGCAAGGCCAGGTCACCGTCAATGGGGAAGTGACTAAGCAGCGCGGTGCAACGCTGGCGCTTGGCGACGTCATCTGCGTCTCCGACACCTGCGCCCGCGTCGTCGAAGACGACGACGATTATTTTGATGAGGCCACCGCCGATGATGACTTCGACCCGGAGAAGTGGAGGAACCTTTAATGCCCGCCTTTGAAGCAGAAGTAGGAATGCCCTACTGGATTACTCTGGCTAGCTCCGACGTGAAGGCTTCCGAGGAGTTTTATTCCGCCGTGTTGGGCTGGGAATTCGAAGAGGGCATTGCCCGTCTGGAGGGCCTGCCGATCGCGGAGATCGTCCCTGGCCAAGACACTTGGGCAACGTACTTCCTTTCCCGCGACTTGGAAGCCGACTGCGCCCGGGTAGAACAACTCGGCGGCAAGATCCTCGCATTAGGCGCGCCGTTGGCGCTTGTTCTGGACAACAGTGGTGCCATGTTTGGTTTGACGCAGCCGGAGCTCGACCGCTTCGTTGCTGGCGGCGAGCCGGGGACCCCGGTATGGCACGAGCTGACGGTCTCGGAGAATTTCCACTCGACGTTGGACTTTTATGGCGAGCTCTTCGACTGGGAAATCCGTGGTGATGAGCACTACGCGGTTGCAGAGGAGGAAGGCGCTGCCTTTGCCGGGTTCTGGCACGCGGAGGGCTTGCCGAGTTTCTGGCAAACCTACCTGGGCGTGCGGGATATCGACCAAGCGGCGAAGGCTGTGGTGGATAACGGCGGAAAAATCATTCGCGAGCCCCACGATTCACCATTCGGCCGCCTGTGCCTGATCGAGGATTCCACGGGCGCGACTCTGACCTTGTGTGAGGTCGAGGATGCCCCCGAAGAACCCATCGAACTCTAGGGTTACGGAGGTCGTGCGCCGCATACCGCCCGGCAATGTCTCCACATACGGAGAGATCGCAAAAGTGGCGGGCGTCGGCCCGCGGTATGTGGGCTGGGTGATGTCGAAAAGCACAGATCTGCCCTGGTGGCGGGTGGTTAACAGTACCGGCCGCGCCCACACTTCCGCCGCCCAAGTCCATTGGGATGAAGAAGGTATCCCACACCGTGGGGACCGCGTGATCCTTTCGAAGTGCGGTCTGGATGCGGCGGATCTGGGAGGGTGAAAGTGCGCGCTTGGCTCTTTTTGACCATTGCCATCATCAGTGAGGTGGTGGCGACTTTATGCCTCAAGGCGGCGCTAGAGCACCCCGCGGTCTATGTCGTGGTGGTGGCGGGCTACGTCGTCGCTTTTTCCGCCCTGCATCAAGTGTTGCGTTGCGGCATGCACGTGGGTGCGGCCTATGGCATCTGGGGTGCAACCGGCGTGGTGCTTACCGCAGGGTTGTCCGCGTACCTCTTTGGCGAACAGCTCACGCCGCTCATGTTGGTGGGCATGGGGTGCATCATCGCCGGCGTGGTCTGCGTTGAAATGGGCGGCAGGGAACCGAAGACCACGCTCGTGGAGGTGGATCCTTGATCTGGTTATCCCTTGCCATCCTCATCGAAGTCGCCGGTACATTGGGCCTGCGTATGCTGGCCGTTCATGGGCAGAAGGCGTGGGTAGCGTGGGTCGTCGTGGCCTATGTGTCCTCCTATGTTTTCTTGTCGTTGGCTCTCCGTCAGGGCATACCGCTAGGTGTGGCCTATGGAATCTGGACTGCCTGTGGCGTGGCGCTTACTGCTCTTTTATCCTTCATGCTTTTCCGCGAGCCTTTCACTTGGCTTAAGGGTTTAGGGGTCGCGCTGATCATTGGCGGAGTGCTCCTAGTGGATATGGGGTAGAGCCGGCTATCCCATTCGTCGTTGTAAACGACGGATCCTTCCTAGAAGGGGATTTCTTCACCGCCTTCAGATTTTTTGTTCTTCGCCTTTTCTGTTTGGCGTGCGGCTTCTCGTTGTTCTTTGTCTAGCTCGGCTTTAAGCTCCTGAGCCTCGCGATGCTTCCTGGTGCGATATCCTTCAATATCTTGTGCGATGCTCCGTGCCCAGCGCTTGCGCTTAGGAGCCAGCGGCCCGGAAGGCTCTGTGATTGCCCAAGTTCCGTCCTCAAAAAGCCAGACCACATCCCCGGTATCAGGGTCCAAGATATAAAAGGCCCGTCCATCGGTTTTCATATTGTGGTGGTGCTGGCACAACGCCACCATGTTGTCCGGATGCGTTGGCCCACCATCGGCGTAGTTAATCCGGTGGTCTAACTGACACAACCACGCCGGCATTCCGCAGCCAGCGGCACGGCAGGTGCCATCGCGGCCTTCAACGTATTTGCGAACCATCGTGGCTGGTCCGTAGCTCTTAGAGGCCTCCGGCTTGGTGCTCAAATCTCTTACCGTTGTGGACTGAGCCGGGATGTCTCCCACTTGCCAGCCATGTCCTTCCACGTACACTGGGGCGTCCTCTACATCGTCGGCTTTATATGTGTGGAGCACTACTCGGGCAGCTTCTGGCTCCACCTTTCCGGTAGTGAGGAGGATCAGCGCTTCCGCCATGGACACCTCATGCTTTTCGGCTGCTGCCTTAATTGCTTCATGGATGATGATTCCGACGCTGCTGTCCACCTCGAGTTCTAGGGTGGCGCGCTGGGCACGGGTCATCATGGAGTACCGATTCTTTGGGCGCTTATCTTCCACGGCGATGGAGTCATCATGAACCTTGACGAGGTCGCGTATCCGGCGGCGAATCTGCGCGGTGGTGGGAAAGACCTGATTTGGCTTAGTCGGGGTAAACCACCGAGCTAATGAGGCATCAATTGCGGCGACCACCTCCTTTGAAGGCTGGCCTAGGTTAGCCATCACCTGATCGATGGCAATCAAAGCCGCTAAATCCAGCAAATGGTTGGCATCTTGCAGAGCCTTTACTTGAGGAAGCTCGGTAAGGCGGTGAAGGCCCATGATAATGCGGGCTACCGCGCCAGCAGATTTACCGGTCTTTATCCCAAGGCGCATGCAGGCCGTATCGGCGTCCTCGTCAAGTGCGGGAAGAACGCTGGACCAGAATTCATAGTCTGCCTGGCGTACACCTTGACCTGCCACGCAGACCGGATCATTTGGATTGGAATGAGAAAAATAGGACGCATTAACAACGTCTGTAGTGGAAGACACGAAACGCGCAACCCCCCTCTTTCTTAAGTGAATTACTGAGAGGATCCGAACCCCCACTGTTCGAAACCCCTTTCGAAGAACGAGTTTATGCCACCCCCTCGACGATGTCTACCCCGGAAGAAAAGTTGTTAAAGGGGAGGCAATTGAGGCGGCAGATGCTGGCGAGGTGTGGTTTTAGTCGGTCTCCCGCTCGATGCGGGTCGCGCGGAAGTCCCCTGGAGTGGGACGTATGTTTGGTTAATGCACCCTCGCTAGGGGTTGTTAAAATTGTGACTTGAGTTAATCTATGCACGTGCTGAAACCTACCCCGCTCATCGTTGGCCTTGCTCTAGCGGCTCTCACCGCGCCACCCGCCCATGCCCTGACGTTCGATCCTGAAAAGGTCCCACCACGCACCCAGATGACCGTGCGTTATGCCGACGGAAACTCAGTCTCCACCGGAAATGGCCATGAGTCCCGCGCCGCGCTATCCCTGGCCAAGCTATATCTCGGCATGTGGGTGCTGAAGTACGGCGCGCCGGAGGATAAAGCCCGCGTGGAGAACATGATTCGTTTCTCTGAGGACGGAACTGCCAGCGACTTAGAGCGAAAATATCCGCAGGCGATTCCCTCCATCATCGGTGAGTATCAGCTGGGGGAGACCCACCACAACGGCTACTGGGGAAATGTCACGACGTCGACGGAGGATCTCACGCGCTTCATCGGGGTGATTTCTGGCGATCCGGTTGCCGCGCCGATTACGAAGGGCATGGCGACGGCAGCGCCCGCAGCGGCCGACGGTTACCGCCAGGACTTTGGCACCGCACGAATCCCGGGCATCATCGGCGCGAAATTTGGGTGGTCGGATGATCGCCAAGTTCACGCGAGTGCCTCTTTTGGTCCGGGTTATAGTGTGGCGGCTAATACCTATGGTTCCCCGGCGGATCTCACGACGGATGTTCTCGGTGCGGTGGAGGTTTCTCCGCAGGCGCCGAGCTTGCCGACGCCCCTCCAAGATGCGCGCGATAGGGCGTGTGCGGAACTGAAGCGCGCTGTGCCGAGCTCGTCGCAGGTGTGCTGACCAACCAGGAAATAAGCTAAGAAGTACCTTTGCGCTTGCTAAGAAATCAATATATTCTCGGCTGTCAACGAAGCAGTTGCTAGCCCGAAAGGTATTTCTGATGCGCAAGACGTTGTCCATTTTGACCATTGCTGTTGCAGCTTTGAGCGCTGCCCCAGCAGCGACTGCGAAGAGCGACCAAACCCGTTCGCTTATTTCCCCAGGCACGTGTGCCACCATTACCAAGTTGGCAAATGAAGGAAAGCCCGTTCCGGATCCGTCTATTCTGCGCGATGCCGATTCCGTTCCTTCTTACTTCCAGAGCGGGGTCCTTAAGTACAAGGTGGCGGATGATTTCCCCTACCGCGAGCAGCTCGATGCCGCGGTAGCTGAGTGGAACGACGCGCTCGACGGGAAGGCCTCGCTTAAGGAAGTAGCGCCGTCCGAGGCTGATGAAGACACCATCGCCATCATCTACAAGCCGGAACCGAACGGTTACGTCCAAGGTACGGCCTACCCGGACCATGGGATGCTCTTCATCAAGACCGCTAACGCTCAGTACCCAGAGGCGCTCCAAGGCACTATCGCCCACGAGCTCGGCCACATGATGGGCGCGGGTCACTCCTGCGCCCACGCGCTCATGGCCGGTGCGAACCAGAATCCCATTTCTTATCATGTGACTCCGCTCGATGCGGTGGCTGTCCTGCAAGGACAGTTCGACTAAGTCACCGCAGGCTGGCCGCGCCCGGCGAATGCGAATAGGTGTCGTCGGTCTTGGCCAGGCGGTGAGCGCGGATTCCCAGGTAGATGACCGTCGGGTACATGATGAGCGCCACGAGGACATACTGCGTAACGAGCTGCCAGGTTTCCTCCCACATGTAGTTCCACGCGAAGTGGAGACAGAAGGAGAAAAACAGCGCGCCCACGCCAATGCCAAGGCGCCACCACCATGGTTTATGCGCGGCGTAGATAGCCCAGCCGATGCCAAAACCTGCGATGGCAGAGAAGCACATGTGCAGGCACGGGCCTGCAACAAGGCGCAGACCCCACATCTGGAGCATGCCGATCCAGTCTGAGGTCGGGTGCATCAGTGCACCCATCGCGGAGTACAGGCTGTTTTCCAGGACTTCGAAGCCCCAGCCCACGAGCGCACCGACGATGAAGCCGTGCCAAGGCCGGTTGAGCTGTCGGAAGCTGAGGAGGATGAAGACCACGCCGAGGGCCTTGGCAAATTCTTCCGGATAAGCACCGGCCCAGGACATCATGGATTCCTCCCAGCCCAGGCCCACGGAGAGGTCGGTCAGTGGGGAGGCTGACAGCAGCGCCAAGGTCACAGCAGCGCCGGCTCCCCAGAGCACGCTTGCCGACGCCCACCCTTTCCCCGGCCTTGCCCACATCGGACTGCGACTCCACAGGAACAGGCCCAGCGCCAAGAAACCGACGCCGAGGATCAAGCTAACGAGGCCCGGCAGAGGAGCCACGAAGAAAATGCCGAGCAGATTAATCAGGGAAATCGGCAGGCAGAGACCAATGATGATCCACAAGGTAACGCGGAAGATTTTGCTCATCAGAAGGCCTCCATAAATTGTTGGGCAAGGTCGGTCGGGTCACCATTGGAGAAGACGATCTGATAGTTGAGATCGCCTTTAGCCACGCTGAAGGCGAAGACCGGAATAAAGCCATCTGTTTCAAGAGTGAGAATGCCTCCGGCATCTTTAACGTCTTCTTTCTTCGGCATGCCCTCGAAGCTGGTTGCGCGCACGGCGCGGCGCAAAGCGAGCGCATCGTCCTCGACGCCTTCGGTGACATAGGCCTCGACCAAGGTATCGCCGCAGTCCCAGGCCTGGTTGGCCATGGAATCATGATTTACGCTGCACGTAAGGCCCTCGATGGGTTGGCGCCACTCAGGGTCATCGAGCACCACTTCTTCCATTTCAGGTTCACGTTCCGGCAAGGCCAAGCTCAGCACAGCGGGCAGCCCAAGGACGAGCAAGGTTGCCCCGAGCACGGCGAAGAAAGGTCCCGTCATCTTCGCCGGAGGGAAACGATAAGAAGTCATGCACACCACACTAACGCGTGCTTCTGACATAGAGTGAAGTGCATGAAGGATCTGTATCAATTTGTTAATGGCCCATGGATTGAGTCCCACGTTATCCCCGATGATCGCGGTGTCGACGGCACCTTCCACGCGCTGCGCGACGAAGCCGAGGAACTCGTCCACGAGATCGTTAAGGAAGACGCTGGCCGTCCCGGGATCGTGTATTCCTCTCACATGGACGTTGAGGGAGTCAATGCTGCGGGGACGGCGCCACTTTCCGAAGATCTGGACAAGCTGGTTGCGGCTGATCCGGAGGAGCTGGCGCACAACCTGGGTGTTCTGGAGCGCGAGGGCGTTGGTGCCCCAGTGACCTTCTGGGTAGAAAAAGACTCCGGCTCTGAGGACGCGGTGGCCTACATTATTCAGTCTGGTTTAGGTCTGCCGGATGAGGCTTATTACCGCGAAGAAGCTCACGCGCAGACGCTCGCTGACTACGAGAAGCACGTTGCGGCGATGCTGGGATTCTTAGATCCCGCTCGCCTCTTCGGGCTGGGCGCGGAGGTTGCAGCTACCCGCATCGTGAACCTGGAGAAGGAAATTGCGGCTGGGCATTGGGATGTGGTGGCCTCCCGTGATGCGGTGAAGACGTATAACCCGGTGGACGTCGCCAATCTGCCCAGCATCACCCGCGCCATCCTGCAGGGTGGGGGACTGCCGGAGCACCGCGTGGTGGCCATGATGCCGTCCTACTTTGAGCACCTCGAGGGCCTGTTCACCGCCGGCCGTATGGCGGATTGGCAACTGTGGGCTACGTGGCACATTCTGTTGTCGCGTGCCCCCTACCTCACCGAGGAGATCGGTAAGAAGAACTTCGAGTTCTATGGAACTAAGCTCTCGGGTGCTACTGAACAGCGTGCACGTTGGAAGCGCGCCGTCGGGCTGGCGGAAAACATGGTGGGCCAGGAAATCGGCAAGGTCTTCGTGGACAAGCACTTCCCGCCGTCCTCGAAGTCCGAGATGGATGAGCTGGTGGAATACCTTACCGCCGCCTACCGCGAGAGGATTTCGCAGCTGGAGTGGATGACCCCGGCTACCCGCGAGCGCGCGCTGGAAAAGCTCTCCCAGTTCAAGGCCAAGATTGGGTACCCGGATACGTGGCGCGACTACTCTGACCTGGAGTTTTCGCCGAAGGGTGCGGACTTGGTGGCCAATGTGCGCGCAGGCAACGCGTGGAACCACGATTATGAGTTGGCCAAGATTGGCAAGCCGGCGGACCGCGATGAATGGTTCTCCACCCCGCAGACGGTGAATGCTTTTTATAATCCGGTGGTCAATGACATCACCTTCCCGGCGGCTATTTTGCGCCCGCCGTTCTATAACCCAGAAGCTGATGCCGCGGAGAACTTCGGTGCTATCGGCGCGGTGATTGGCCACGAGATTGGGCATGGCTTTGATGATCAGGGCTCGCAGTATGATGGCCAGGGCAACCTCAACTCTTGGTGGACGGATGAGGACCGCGCGGCCTTCGAGAAGTTGACCGCGAAGCTGGTGGATCAGTTCCAAGGCCAGGTGCCCAAGGTACTGGAGGGCACTGATTCCGCAGGCGTCAACGGCAGCTTCACTCTGGGTGAGAACATCGGTGACCTGGGCGGATTGGGCATTGCCGTGGTGGCCTACAAGAACTACTGCGCCGACAAGGGCCTGGACATCAACGGTCAGGTCGCGCCCTTTGAGGCAGAAGGTGCTGAGCCTGAATTGGCAGAGCACGAGTACACCGGTCTGCAGCGCTTCTTCCTGGCGTGGGCGCGCGTGTGGCGTACTGCTATTCGTCCGGAGATGGCTACGCAGTACTTGGCTATTGACCCGCACTCGCCGGCGGAGTTCCGCTGCAACATCATCGCCGAGAACATTGACGAGTTCTACGAGGCTTTTGATGTCGAGGATGGATTGGTCCCAGAGGAGCGCGTCACCATCTGGTAGTACCCTTGGGGGCCATGAGTGACTACCAACTAAGTCCGGAAGAACAGCTCGAGCAACTCTCCTCCTACATGGAGGTGCACTACCCGCTGCCGGACTTCCGTCCGCCGTGGGCAGGTGGAGGTTCGCCGGAGGCGGACCGCTACTGTGCGCTGCTGCCGGATCGCATCGTGCAGGCCTCGATGATGGTGCTGGGTACCGCGGTGGATCACTCGCTGCCTGGTACTGCCTTCACGGAGGGGGTGCGTGTTGAGGAATCTGAGGTCGGAGCGATCTTTGTTCCCTCGGAACAGAATGGCCGTTGGGCAGTCTCGCTGCACTCCGGTGGCTGGTGGCGCGGTGACGGCAAGGCGCTAGAGATGCAGTGGCGGCCCGAAGTGGCTGCTGCGGCGCAGCTGTCGGGGACCACGATCATTGATGTGGATTATCCGTTGGCGCCCGAGCACACTGTGGCGCAGATGGTGGAGTCGGTTCAGGCGGCCGTCGATTATGCGCGCGCCCAGGGGGCAGAGCGCGTGACGGCGTGGGGCTATTCCTCCGGTGGCGCGCTCGCAGCGCTGGTGCCTGCCGACGCCCTCCTCCTCACCTTCCCCGACTTCGGTGCGCTGGCCAAGCTGCCGGAGGAGATCCGCGGCGACTATGTTCTCGATGTTGAGAAGCTGCCGGGGCTGTATTCCGACATCTTGGTCCAGACCGCGGCGCAGGACGAGATTGCTGAGCCCGTGGAGATTCCCGGTGCACAGACCGCGGAGTACGTGTCGATGCACCGTATCTCTACCCCGGCCGTGGCGCGCCAGCGGGTGCGTGACGCTGCCAAGTTCCTGTAGGGCTATTGCTCGCCCTCTGGGCGAATCTTCATCTCAGAGTTCTTCCACCAGCCGGAGCGCTGAATGATTTCTTGGTCGATCTTCGCCTCCAGCGGGGCCTCGCCTTGGGAGTTGGTGCGCAGCTCGTACTTTTCAATAGAACCCCAGTCCCGCGCCCAATCGTTGTTGAGGTAGCTCGGGATCTCATAGGAGTAGTTCACTGCCTCCGCGGTTGCCAGCGCGCCACCACCGGAGAAGGACTGGAAGTCCGTGAGGGAGGTTTGCGCGGCGGCGTCGGGAAGAATGCGGAACTGCGGAATTTCGGTTACCCCGGCGTAGTGGTCAAAGGTGCGCTGGCAGGGGAACTGCAGGGCGACGGACCAGTCAAGGAGTGCCGGGGTGGAGGAATCGAATTGCGAGTTGATGGTGGCAAGCTCCGGCACGCGCGGCGGGGTAAACGCCATCCAATCATCCTCATCGGTGGAGTCGTCTACCGCAACGAGGCGCACGACGTTGGCCTCCTCTGGAAGATCTTTGAGTGCGATGCGGAGGTTGCGCCATTTGGGGGTCGCGCCGACGTCGGAAAGCTCGGCCTCACCCTTGTTGGTGACCTTGCCGTCCTTGAGGGTGCCGTACTCCAAGGTGAGCTCGGTGCCCTCCTGCTCCACGCCGTTGACGTCGTGGTGGTAAATCTTGCCGGCAGCAGAGACCGCGAGGACAGGGGTGTTTTCGGTGGAGTCCGGCAGGTTGTACCACTGGGTGGTGATGGTGGCGGTGGAGCGCTGCGACTCATCGTAGGAGCCCATGACCGGGACCTTCGTGTAATCCAGGTTGAAGGGCAGGTGCATCTCGGAGCCGTTGACGCCCAAGGTTCCGCGCACGCCGCCGGCGGAAGAGTCGGTGACCTCGGTGGCCTTCTCCTCGGTCTCGGTGAGCTCCTTTTGCTCGTTAGAAGACGCAGAGGAATCACCGGTGGTGTTGGCAATGGCGCCTACCGACGCCGAGTTGAGGTTCTCCGGTTCAATATCCTCCTTGATCATGTTCGGGCCGAAGCCGAAATTGTCTTCCTTCGGATCCACCAGGGAGTCTTTGAATTCGCCTGTAACCGGAGTGAGGAAAGCGTCGTTGGTGTTGGTTTCCACCAGCGTGGCATCCGCGAGCGAGCAGACATCGCCGCGTAGGGAGGCCAGGTTGCCCTTGCCCACGGAGTAAGAATCCGCCTGGGCCACGTAGCCCTTGGCAAAGGAGGCGCAGGAGAAGGCGACGATGAGGATGCAGGCCACTGCGATTGGTGCGGACATGGCGCCTGCCCAGCGGGACACCTCAGCCTTCCGGCTGTTGTGAGTAAGTGATTGGTAGAGGCCAATCGCCAGCACCACCATGCCGATGGCGAGCACCACGGTATTGGCCTCAATAGCCTTGAATTGCACCGTGCGGTCCCACCACGGGATGCCGAAGGAAGACACGTACCACCAGGCGTTCCAGCCGCCCAGGGAGATGGCCATGAGGAAAATCACCGCGGCGATGGAGAAGGTCCGGGCGCGCGGGGAGCGCATGGCGATCTGGGAAAGGACCACCGAGCCGAGCGCGGCGATAACGCCGGCGACACCGGCGTAGATGCCGAAGTGGTGCGTCCACTTCGTCGGCGTGAACATGAGGAAGAAGGCCGACAGCGCCATGATGGCTAGCAGGCGCTTGGTGGGATCTGCCTCCGCGCCCACGACGCGGTGGTCCTTAATGAAAGCGTAGATAATGAGCGCCAGGCAGAAGAGCATGGTGAACATGGCGAAGCGGCGCGTCAGGGAGCCATCCACGGAGGGCTCAAAGAGCGTGGAGTAGCGTACGAACTCCGAGTACCACGGCAGGGACGGGCCGACCGCGGAACGAACGCGAGTGGACTCGAGCACGGACGCTAACGTTTGATCCCCGAAGGCGGCAACCATGACCGCAGTGCCGCAGGCCAGGAACGGGGCGATGAGAGCTGTCCAGCCGACCTGGGAAGCGCGCGTGCCCATGATGCGGAACAGCGCGGGCAGGCAGACCAAGAAGATGCCGACCGCGGTAAGGCCAGTGGGGCCCGCAGCCAGGGTAATGGCGGCAATGATGGTGCCCACGGCCGCTGGTAGGAGGCGCTGGGTGGAGATGGCGCGCTCGAAAGAAGCCCACGTCAGCATGACGCCGAGGGCCACGATGGGCTCCGGGCGGATGCCGTTGTTATACGGCAGCCAGAAAGCCAAGAACATGAAGGCCGCGGTCCAATGCGCCAGGCGGCGCTCGTTGACGCGAGCACCGAAGCGCGGGAGCATCTCACGCGACAAGACGAACCAGATGATGAGCGCCGAGATAAGGGAAGGTAGGCGCACGATGATGGAGGCGCTGGAGAATTGCGCCAGCCAGGCCACCAGGTCGTAGTAAGGCGCGCCGAACGGGGCCTCGGGGACGCCGTACCAGCGGTAGTAGTTCGCCATGTAGGTCGCGTGATCGGAAACGCGGCCCATGGTGAGGATGAAGCCATCATCGGAGGTGTTGGCGCCGAAGATATACCACCAGCCGAGTACGGCAGCCACGACGCCATCGAGCGGGCGGATCTGCTTCCAGGTCTCCGGCATGAAGCCGAAGCGTTTGCCATCGAGGCGGTCAATTCGCCACAAACACACCAGGCTGATGACCACCATGGCCAAGCCCAGCCACATGGCGATGAGCTTCAGGGCTGTCGGGGAGGAGGTGAAGCGCGAGTTGATCTCGACGTGGATACGGAGGTCATCGCCCAGCTCTGTGAGGTTTTCTGGGGTGTCGTCGATTTCGGTGTAGACGCCGGTGACCTGCGGGCGCAGATCCTCATCGGAAGTTTTCTTGTGCTTGCCCAGGGTCACCGTGGTGCCGTCACCGGTGGACTGGATGCGGAGGGTGGCGTCGTCAGGCAGCTTCGCCACTTGCTCGGCAGTGAGCGAGAAAATGACCTCATCGAGGCTGGTGACCGAGAGACCGCCCTCGCCGGCACGGACAAACATGCCGCGGTTGGATGCCTTCTTGGACTCCGGGGGCACGGTGCCGTAGAGCAGGTCCTGGCCATCGCGCAGCTTGTCGACGGCGCTCAGCGGGATCTCTGCGTCAATTTCTTCCGGCGCCACCGAGATGAGCGGGGCGTTGATGGATTGCAGGGAGCCCTGCTGGGGCCAATCGAAGGAGGATTGGGTTTGGTTCACCGGCAGCAGCGGCGTGGCCACAAAGCACAGGAAACCGATGAGTCCCGCGATGATGGCGGTGAGCCGCAGCGATTGCGGTGCTCGCAGTGAAGAGGTATTCCGATCTGACACGGCGATCAGTGTACGTCACCGACGTGCCTTATTAAGATCTGGCCGCGACGACGAAGGGGCCGATCTGCTCGACTTCCCAACCCTTCTCAAAGACTTCCGGGTTGAAGAACACCGCGCGGTAGCGCACGTTGGGCTGGTTGGGGTAGATGTCTTCTGCCAAGTGGGTCTTGTAACCATCACCGGGTTCTTCCATGTCGCCGCGGAAAATGAGGACGTCGGGCCCGCGCCACGGCGCAGACTCGAGAGACTGCGCGAACTCCTCCGGAGTTTGTTCCCAGGACTTAGAGGCCCACTCCTCGATTTGCAGGTTGCGGGTGCTGAACTCTCCCAGCGGGTTGGCGTAGTTGCTGGTGAAGGCGTTAAACCCGTAGTAGGGGTTATACGCCATGAAGAGCTTTTCATCCGTCAGGACAACCGTGTCGGTGGCGTCGTAGCCCTGGGAGTCGATGAACTCGCGGATCTTGGCGTAGTTGGCGGAGGAATCGCTGGTGTAGCGGTCCGCGCGCTCACCGTAGCCGTCGGTATCGGTATAGGCGTGGTCCAGGGCGGTCACGTTCGTCGCCGGGATCTGCTGGGCATAGTAGATACCGCCAAGGCCCATGATGATGGCGAATACCAAGGTTATGCGCCTGCTCGTGGTCTCGGTGAAGCGCGCCGGGTAGAGCGTGGGAAGGCCCATGAGGCGGACGTCGGCCAGCGCGAGGATGCCAGCAGTGGCGAAGAGCACCGCGACGATCAGCTCGAGGCGGAAGCCCAGCAGCGTGCTGCCGGCGAGGGTCATGACCATAGAAGCCAAGATCCACAGGTAGGTGCCGACGATCGCGGTGCCCATTGACTTGATGTCGGGTTCGTCGATGCGTAGGACGAGGTAGATCAAGCCGATGAGGCTGAGAATGCCGATGACGGACAAGGAGAGGAAGGGGGCCGGGATCTGGGTTCCCTCCTCCGGCAGGTAATGCTGCGCGGTGGATTCCAGCGGGGCGGTGGCATGCAGAACCGCGCGCAGGTATGGCGCCCAGGCGATCGCGGCGATGGCCAGGGAACCGGCCGCGATAGTGGCGAGGTGTATCAGGGGAGTCCATGTACGTTCGGCCATGCAGGTGACGAGCGCAATGAGACTGACGATGGTCAATGCCACGGCACCGGTATAGAGCGTGTAGAAGCAGGCGGAAACTCCCAGGTAGATGGCAATTCCGGCGGTGGAGAACCAGGAGGAGCTGTGGAAAGCATGCGAGCACAGCACGGCCACGGCCGGCACCCCCATGGCGATGACCGCGGAATACGGCTCCTCAGCGCCGATGGCCAACGTCACCGCTGTGGTGGTGAGGGCAATGGCGGCGGCAACCGGAAGGGAACCGGACAGCCGTTGCCACAAGGGAACCAGGATGCACCCGGACACGGCCAAGGAGATGAGGCTCCATGGTTGGTATACCTCCCAGCCAGGCATGTTGAGGAGGTTGGCTAGCCGCCCGCCCATCCAGAACCAGCCCAGTGGGTAGAAGGTGGGCAGTCCCTCGTAGTTCATGTCCGCATAAGAGCTGGCCTCCGTGGCGCGGGTCAGGAATTGGGTGCGGAAGACCTGGTCTACCTGGACGCCGTCGAGCCACAGGCGGGAGGCCGAAAGGGGCAGACCGATGCTGGTGAGCGTGAGCAGCGCTGGGGAGATATAGCACACAGCGGTGGTGAGCCACGTCCGCCAGCGGGGGCGCGGGGAGGTACCAATCACCCACCACACGCATAACGCGCCCACCAGGAGAACGGTGAGCGCAGTTCCCGCAGTGCTCAATGCGCGGGTCACCATCGACGTACTGAACGCCGGAAGGGAGACCGTTTTGAAGGCGAAGAAACCAATGAGCGTGATAAGGCCACCACCTACAGCGGCGGCGGCCATTCCCACGAGAGTGGCGCGACGCGTCAAGCGGTCGACGTTATATTCCACGGTGGGGGACATAGACGACGTGGCGGGAGACTCAGTCATGCACTTAGTCTCCCACACGCCGTGGACATAGCGGAACTTTAGAAAGGCAGCTTCCGGAAGATGGCCTGCGGGATGAACTTGAATCCCAAGGACACGTACTCAAAGAGCGGGTGCACGAAGATGGACTGCTTGCCGTCGAGCACTGCCTTGACGGTGGCCTTGGCCACGTCGGAGACGTTAACGGTCAGCGGTGCCTCGCCGGCCTCCGCCGACATCTTGGTGCGCACCTGACCCGGGCGAACCACCAGCACCTTGGCGCCGGAGCCGCGCAGGGCTTCGCCGAGGTTGATGAAGAAGCCGTCCACGCCGGCCTTGGAGGCGCCGTAGACGAAGTTGGAGCGGCGCACGCGCATGCCGGCGACAGACGAGAGCGCCACGATGGTGCCGTGGCCCTGCTGCTGGAACTTCTGGCCGAGTAAGACTCCGAGGGAGACCGGTGCGGTGAAGTTGGTCTGGGCCGAGGCAACTGCCTTAGCCTGGTCCTGCCAGAGTTCCTCCTGGTCACCGAGGGTGCCGAAGGCGATGATGGCGACGTCGACATCGCCACGTTCAAACGCGCGCTGGACGACGTCCGGGTGGCCCTCGAAGTCAGTCGCGTCAAAGTCCAGGACCTCGACGTCGCCACCGCGGGACTCGATGGTGGCGCGGGCCTCCGCGATACGCGGGGAGTCGGCACGAGCAGCCAAAGTGACCTTGGCCGGGCCGCGCTCGAGGAATTCCTCGACGATGCCGAGGCCGATCTCGGAGGTGCCGCCGAGAAGGAGGATGTGTTGTGCTTGGCCTACTGCATTCAGCATGAGGTTAATCCTTTCTAGTGCAGCTCGAGGCGGCGGGACATATCGGAGGCGAAGACGCCAGTCGGGTCGATGTCGTTGCGGGTCTTGAGCCAGCCCTCGAGGCCCGGGTACATCTTGTGGAAGTTCTCCGCCGAAGTGCGGGACTCCTTGGCCAGGTAGAGGCGGCCACCGAATTCCATGACGCGCTTGTCCAGATCGTCGAGGAAGGTGCCCAGGCCCGGCTTGATGGGGAAGTCCACGCAGACATTCCAACCCGGCATCGGGTAGGACAGCGGGGCCTTGTTACCCGGGCCGAAGAGCTTGAACACGTTGAGCGCGGAGTAGTGGCCGGAGCGCTGCATGTCCCGGATGATGTCCTTGAAAGGCTCGACGGCGTCGGTCGGCACCACGAACTGGTACTGCAGGAAGCCGTTGGAGCCGTAGCCGCGGTTCCACTCGCCGATGAGATCCAGCGGCTGGTAGAACTGCGTGAGGTTCTTGACCTGGTTACGAGCCGGGGCGCCCATGAGGTAGTAGGCCTCGCCGATAGCCATGAGCGAGAGCTTGTTCATGGTGAAGTTCGGGAAGATATCCGGAACGGTCATCAGCTGCGGGGCGTTGAACTTCAACGGATCCTTCGCCAGCTTCGGGTTCAGCTCCTCCAGCTGCTCCAGCGTGGCCAGGGAGCCGCGGGAAATGGTGGAGCGGCCCAGCTTCGGCTCCGGGGAGATGACGTCGAACCACGCGGAGGAATACGTGTAATTGTGCTCGGAGCCATCGGAGTGGAAGGCGATGGTTTCCTCGAGGTTATCCGTGCGGTCGGTATCCGCGATGAAGTAGGCGGTTTCCGTCTTCGTCATCTTGATCTTGGCGCGCAGGATGATGCCGGTCAGGCCCATGCCGCCGACGGTGGCCCAGAAAAGATCTCCTTCTGGATCCTCATCTGAGCCCTCTGGGCTCAGATGTAGTACGCGGCCATCGGCGACGAGCAACTCCATGGAGGTGACGTGGTTACCAAAGGAACCGGCGGAGTGGTGGTTCTTGCCGTGGATATCCGGGCCGATAGCACCACCGATGGTGACCTGGCGGGTGCCCGGCAGAACCGGAACCCACAGGCCATAAGGCAGGGCGGCCTTCATGAGCTGGTCGAGGGTGACTCCACCGTCGACGTCGACGATGCCCGACTCTGGGTCGATGGAGTGGATGTTGTTGAGCGGTTGCATGTCGATGACGAGGCCGCCGGCGTTCTGCGCGGGGTCACCGTAGGAGCGGCCCATACCGCGGGCGATGACGCCGCGGCGCAGGTGGGAAGGCTTATCAGCGTTGTCCTCGGCCACCTGGGCGACGGCGGTCTTGATGACGTCGACGTCCGGGGTGGATAAAACATGGGCGGTTGTCGCCGCCGTGCGGCCCCAACCGTAGAGGGACTTCTCAGTAGTATGCAGTTCCATCTCTTACTCTTTAAATCGATGTGATGGGTCGGTTTTCTACACTACCTAGGCGGCAGTGGCTGTGGCGGGAGTGAAAACGTGAGATTAGGTACAAAAGCCAAGCAAACGGAACATTTGTGCCGTCCGGTTGTATGGTTTTCTATGGCTAGTACAGATCCATGATCTGCCGGATTTCCTCGGGAAGTTCATCCTGCGAGGTGATCTCAGGGCCTTCATAAGAACGCAGGATTTCATAGACACGGCCGCGCGAGGTGGAGTCAAGGATGGGCAGTTCCTCGGCGATGAGCCGCGTCATAAAACCATTGAGTGGCAGTGAGGTGTGCTCGGTGGCGAGGAAGTGACCGTGGCGCTTGTCGTCCTCGGCGCGCTCATCTTGCGCCGCGCGCTGTGCCGGAGTGAGGTGCTCTTTTTTGGAGGAGTACATGCACGGTAGCCTACCGCCCGCCTAAAGTGGTGCGGTATGACTTCTCCCAAGCAAGATAATTATGCGTTGGATGACACCCTCGCCGGACGTATCACCCAAGCTGCGGCCGTGGCGATCATGACTTCTTATCCAGATTGGATCAAGAACAAGACTGCGCTCGTGTCCGCCTATGTCCTGTCTTTCTTAGGCTTTGGTGCACTCGTGGCCATTACTAATGCCGAGAGCCACGAGGGGCAACCGGAGCCGGAGAAGCCGGAGGTGCCGCTGTGGGCGCTTCCGGTTGGCCTTGGTGCGCTCGTGGTTGGCGGCTGGTTGGGGATTAAGGCACAGCGGGGAATCGTTGGCTTTATCCGCCGCCGCGGCGTGGCAAAACCGTGGACGGTGTGGGGCGGAATCGGGGCCGCCATCGTGTTCATCCTCAGCGAGCTCGAAGCGCGCGAGAACGCCGCCCGCAACTAAAAGTGCGTATGGTGGGGCACATGAGCTCACAGGTCACAGATTTGGCGCAGGTCCGCGCCAAACGTGGTGATTCTGCTCGAACCCTGCTGTGCCAGGTGTCCAACGTCCGCGCGGAAGCCGAGGTGCACCGCCAGATTGGTTTCTCGGATGCACTCACGCTGGAAGAGCTTCACCATATTCTCGAGGTCTGCTTCGGCCTGCCTCAAGAGAATTCGCCGTGGCACTTTTTTGAACATACCGATGCCCGCGGCCAACGAATCGATCCGAGCCATACCGTGCGCGAATTCTTAAGCCGCGAAGGCGAGCAGATTGATTATGCCTGGGGGCTGTGGGATTTCGAGATAGTCGTGGTGGAGACCTATCCGCGCGATAACGGCACGCCGGAGGCTCTGTGCGTGGGTGGCTCCGGATCTTTTCAGACACCGTTTGATCTCACCGCCGTGAATGCTGAGCTCACAGGCCAGGAAACCATTGATGAAGTTCTGGATCTGGTGGTTAGTCCCGTCCGCGCGCTCATTGAACGAACCCGGCTCTATGACTTCGTTCCGCTCCTCCAAGCTTTGGATTTGAATCGCGAAGTCAGCATTGATGCTCGGGCGTACCGCCAGCTGCGTACTCTGCCGCGAGAAGTAACAAACGAAGGCAAGGACGCCTTTTGGTCGATGGCGCTAGCGCTGTCCTGTATGGGCGGGCGCGAGCTGACGGATTCCGTGGTGGAGACCGCCATGGCGGCGTTAGGCTGGGTCGACGATGACGGCGAGGAGCTTCGCGGTGCTGAGATTCGGGAGCTGTGCACGGCCTCCCTCAAGGTTCTTTCCTCCCTCGGCGCCTATGGTGAAGACGCCGTCGCACCCGTGGACCGCCTGGACATTTACCGCGCCCTCATCCGCGGGTAGAGTATTCCGCCGTGACTGAACCTACTTCCACCCTAAAGACACAGCTCGTGCGCTTTGTCTCCGTCGGTGTTTTCACTGCGGCCATCGACTATGGCCTCACCCTCTTCCTGACGTACCTAGGCCTGCACCGCTCCCTGGCCAAGGCGATCGGTTGGGTTTTCGGTACCATCGCCGCGTATGTGGCCAATGCTCGCTGGACTTTCGGTGCGCAAGTGTCTGGTCGTACCGCCGGTGCCGTGGGCATGCTGTACCTGTCTACCTTCGCCGTGCAGAATTTTCTGTATTGGGTGCTCAACGCTCCGCTGATCAGTCTGGGCTTTGAGGGTGCACTGAAGGACACTATCGCCTTCGTCATCGCGCAGGGCGTGGCCACGGTGACTAACTTCGCCATTCAGCGCGTGTTCATTTTTAAGGGCAAGTAACTATGGCAGGTCGCGCCGAACGCTTCTCCCAGTCGAACTCCTTGCATGCGCAGGGCGCGAAGTTCGCCATTACGGGAGCCATTGCCGCGCTTATCGACGTCTCCCTGACCTGGCTCTTCCAAATCGGATTAGGCGTATTCGGCGACGTGGGCTCCCGAACTATTGGCTTTGCTGTGGGCACCTTCGTGGCTTATCTGCTGAACCGGCGCTGGACCTTCAACGCGCGGGCCTCGAAGCGCCGCTTCGCTGCCGTGTTTGCTACCTACGCCATGACCTATGCGATCAACATTCTGTTGTATCGCTGGGCCTTTCCCTTCTTTGATCACACGCTGGACTGGCCCTCGTCCTGGGCACTGGCGGTGGCTTTCGTGATAGCCCAAGGCACCGCCACACTCATCAACTTTTTTGTGCAGCGCTGGGTGATTTTCCGCAGCACGCGCAAGTCCTTTGAGTTTTAGGGCCTGCGGAAGTCTTCCTTGCGGCCACGGTTGTGCAGGCGCAACCACTCTACAAAGCCCTTCACGTCATGTTGCTGGACCAGGAAAAACCAGCCAAAACGTGCGAATTCCTGCGGCAGCAGCTTGCGCATGCCGCGCTGCCACAGAAGGTAGCCGCGGTTGCGGTAGGTAAAGAAGCGCTTGAACTCGCCCTCCGGATATTGCGTATGCATTTTGCCACCGAGGATGGGCTTGAACTCGTCGGAGCCGTCCGGGTGCAGGTAGCTGGTGGTCAGCGCAGTGCCGAAGCTCAAGCCCGAGTTGACCAGGCGGCGGTGGTACTCCACCTCATCACCACGGATGAACAGGCGGTAATCTGGCACGCCGATGATCTCCATGGCCTCGGCGGAGATGAGCGCGCCGTTAAAAAGCGAGGCGATACCGGGCAGAAAGTCGCCCTCTAATTCGCTCATGTAGCGCCGCCATATCAGTCCCTGGCGAAGAGGGAAGGCGAGCTTGGCGGGCTCATTGATATTGCACACGGCGGGGGAGACTTCGTGGAGTGCGTTGTTTTCCGCAACGCGGTAGAGCTCCTCCAGCACGTGGTGGTCGGCGGGGCGGCCATCATCATCAGCGCACCACACTGCGTCCGCGCCGAGGGCGAGTGCGGTGAGGAATCCCAGCGCGAAGCCGCCGGCGCCACCGAGGTTGGTTTCGGAAGGCACATAGACGCCGCGCTCGCCGGCCAGTTCGTGGAGGAGATCCTCCACGGATTGTTCCGCACCGTTATCCACCACGATGACCCACTGCACCGGGTGTGTTTGGTTCACCACCTGTTCAAGGGAGGCGCGCAGCAGCTCCACGCGCTGGTGGGTGACGATCACAGCGGCCGTCGTTCCGGCCTGGGACAGGGTGGCAGTCATGGGTTCTATTGTGCCACCCGTGCTGAGCTATACGATGCTAGCCATGGCTGTAAAAGGTATTGAAGAGATGTGGGCTCCTTTTGGGATTTCCGTACAGGTCGGCGAGCTGACCTTGCGGGTGCTGCGCGATAGTGACATCGCCGCCATCCACGGTGTTAGCGCCGCTGCGATATTTGGTGAGCCGCTTCCGGAGTACACGTTCCCCTGGCTGAAAGAGAAACCGGACCCGAGCTTCCGGTGGGCGCACCGCGCGCAGATGTCCCCGGAAGAATGGTCGCTCGACTTCGGAGTGCATCTTGATGGTGAGATCATCGGCTCGGTGGATCTGCGGGCGAAGAATTTTCCCGATAACCATGAGGTTGTAACCGGATCGTGGATCTACCACCACCTTCAGGGCCGCAGTATTGGTACGCAGATTCGTCACGCCGTTGCGGTCTTCTGCTTTGATTACTTGGGCGCGCGCCAGCTGCGCTCCGAGTGGGAGCCGGGCAATGAGGCGTCCCAGGCTGTATCACGCAAGCTGGGCTACACGATCGAAGGCAACAAGGCAGTGCTGCGCAAAGAGGATTACCAGCCGGGGCCGGCAGTGACTGTCAGTGGCATGAGCGAGGAGTTGGGCGCGATGTTGGGAATTAACTTCGCACGTTGACGGAGGTTTCGTGAAACTGGGAGAGTTTCTACTCATTTTCACGGAAACTTGTAGAATGTTGGCATGCTTGACGCGCGGATCATCTCAAAGATCGACACTCTCCTCGAGCAGTATGCGACGTTGCGGGAAGACGCCCCTGAGGCCATCGCGGAGATAGCACGCGCAGAGGTGGCCGAGTCAGTGTATAACTCGAACGCCATTGAGAATTCCACGCTGACTTTGGAGGACACCGAGAACATTCTGGCCGGGCTTACAACTAGGGCGCATGATTTGCGGGAAGTCTTTGAGGCCAAAAACCTGGCGGACGTGACTGAGGAACTTATTCGGGGCGTCGGTAAGCTCGATGCACACCTCATTCTGCGACTGCATGGCATGTTGCTTCGCGGCATCAATGACGACTGGGCGGGGCGCTTTCGTCGAAGGGGAGAGTGGGTTCGCGTGGGCGCTCATATGGGGGCCAACCCTGAATACGTGGACAGGCTGGTGGACACAGCCATTGCCGAATACTACGAGGACACTAGCTTCTTTGTTGACCGAATCGCGCGGTTCCACGCGGAATTTGAAACCATCCATCCTTTTTCAGATGGCAATGGGCGCATCGGGCGCGTCATTATCAATCAACAACTCTTAGAGCTAGGGGCGCCACCCATCATCATTCCGAACAAAGGAAAAGAGCGCCACTACTACCCAGTGTTCCGTGGCTACCCGGTGAGTGGGGACTTTTCTGCATTGAGCACACTTATCGCGCGGCAACTCGTCGAGTCCTTGCACAAGCGCATCACGCTGCTGACCGCGCCGAGGGTAATTCGCCTGTCGGAATGGGCAAAGGTTAACGGTGTCTCTGGGTCCGTCGCCGCCAATAAGGCGGCGCGGGGTACCATTCCCGCCTTCCGACAGCGCGGAACGTGGATGATTGACGCGCAATATGTCAACGAGGCAGGTAGCAGGGGCTAAACGTTCTCCTCGTTATCGAAGCGCTTGCGCAGATCGCGTACATATTGGCCTACCTCTGGGCCTTCGTACTCGCCGACGACCTCGGAGACCTCGCCCACCGAGCGGATCTGGCCGTGGTCGATCCATAGGGCGGTATCGCACAGCTGGGCCAGGAAGTCATTGGAGTGGGAAGCAAAGACCAGGATGCCGGAGCGCTTCACCAAGTCCTGGAGGCGCACGCGGGCCTTGGCCATGAAGGCGGCGTCGACGGCGCCGATGCCTTCGTCGAGAAGCAGGATTTCCGGCTCAATGGAGGTCACCACGCCCAGCGCTAGGCGTACGCGCATACCGGTGGAGTAGGTGCGCAGCGGCATGGAGAGGTAATCACCCAGCTCAGAGAATTCCGCGATCTCATCCATCTTGGCCTTCATCTGCTTGATGGTCTGGCCCAAGAAGAGGCCGCGGATGATGATGTTGTCATAGCCGGAAACCTCCGGGTCCATGCCCACGCCGAGGTCGAAGACTGGGGCAACGCGCCCGCGGACGTCGGCAGCGCCGCGCGTAGGTTCGTAGATGCCGGACAGCAGGCGCAGCAGAGTGGTTTTGCCCGCGCCGTTGTGGCCGACGAGGCCCACACGGTCGCCCTCGCGCAGGTGGAGGTTGATGTCTTTGAGTGCCTCCACCATGACCACGTTCTGGTCATTTTTGCCAATGGAGCCACCGGCCGTGGAGAGCATCGCCTTCTTGAGTGAACGGGATTTGGCATCAAAGATGGGAAAGTCCACGCAAGCGTTATACGTATCAATGGAAACCATGGACGATCCTTTCTAGACCCAGTAGGAGACACGGAAGCGCCACTGGCGCATGGCCAGTCCGGCGATGAGCAGGCCGGCGACGGTGCAGCCGATGACGATAAGCCAGTGATAACCGGCAACGGGTTCACCAATCATGGGGGCGCGGATGATCTCCATGTAGTGATAGAGCGGATTGATCTCAGCGATGCGCGCGCGGCTGGCCACGGCACCTCCCTGTTCCTTCAGGGTGTTGGTCATCCACACGATAGGCGTGACGTAGAAGAGCAGCTGGGTTAGAGCCTCCAGCAGAGGGGCGACGTCACGGAAGCGGGTGGCGATGATGCCGAAGAACATGGCGACCCACACGCCGTTGACCAAGAAGAGTCCTAGCGCCGGGATGAACAGGAAGAACTCCCAGCCCAGGTGGCGCGGGAAAATAATGATGAGCAGCAGCCAGATGATGAGGTTGTGGCCCAAGAAGAGGGTTTGCCGCCACACTAAGCGGTAGACGTGCACCGATAGTGGTGCGGGCAGCTGTTTGATCAAGCCCTCGTTGTCGATGAAGACCGTCGAGCCTTCCTTGATGGCGCCGGAGATGAAGTTCCACATAATCAGGCCCACGGTCACGTGGGGCAGGAACTCTGCCACGGGAATCTGGAAGAGCATGGAGTACAGCAGGCCCAGGGCCGCGGCCATCACGCCGGTCGCGATCGTGATCCAGAAAGGACCCAGCACCGAGCGGCGGTAGCGCTGCTTGATGTCTTGGATGCCCAGCTTGAACCACAGCTCGCGCTGGCGCGCGCCTTGCAACAGATCGGCGAAGGCCGCCGACATGGTCATGGAACGCGAGGCCGGCTCCTCACCGGGTGCAGGCGCGGAGGTCATGCGGGCGACGTCGTCACGCAGGTTTTTCTTGTCTTGCACGCCCTTCACCCTAGCGCGCACATCCGCCAAAAACCTACACACACGCCCTTAACCTGGGAAAACACGAGCGAGCTGGGAAAATCTCGGGTTAGGAAAGATTTACGTAGGGCGTATAGAGTAGGGAGTCGATCGGACGATTCGAGGAAGGGTTGAAGCATGACGGAACAGTATGACGTCGCCAGCGTGCGAGGTCTTTACACTGGGCTGTCCGATGGTTGGACCTACCTGAACGCGCACGCCGCGCCGCAGATTGCGGAACGCGTGGCCTCTGGTGTTGCCCGTTCTTTCCGAATGTCCGCCACGGTGAAGCCTCTGGAGGATGCCGTGGGCGCGCACTCGGCGCACCACGACCCAGGGGAGCTCCACGCGGCGGACATGTATGACTCCGCGCGCCGGGCAGTGGCGGATCTCACGGGGGCGACAGCGCAGCGCGTCATCCTGGGCCCGTCGCTGCCGGTGCTGTATCAATCTCTGGGAGTCGCACTGCGCCCGCTGTTGCGCCGCCAGTCCTCGGTGGTGCTCTCCCGTTTTGATTCTCCAGAGCTCACGCGCCCGTTTGCGCACGTGGGCGCCGATACTCGGTGGTCACAGCCAGACCTGGGCACGGGCGAGCTGCCGGCGTTCCAATACGCTGATCTGGTGGATGGCTCTACGCGGTTTGTTGCTTTTTCGGCTGCCCATGAGCTGCTGGGCACGGTCACGCCGGCGTCGGAGATTATTGATACGGTCCATGAGCGCTCGCGCGCCTGGGTGCTTGTCGACGTCTCCTCGATCGCCCCCTACCGTCTCCTCGACTTTGATGCGATTGGGGCGGATATCCTCGGCGTGGATGTGGGTGCTCTCGGTGGCCCGCAGATGGCAGCGCTGGTCTTCCGCGATACCGCGATGTTCCGCCGCCTCGATGAGCTTGTCGTTGGCCCGGTTTCCGCGGGCTTGGCGGGTGGCGTTGGCCCCCTGGTGGACCATTTGGCGGAACTCGCCGGCGGGGAGCGGGGTTCGCGCCGCGTGCGCCTGACGCGTTCGATGCAAGCTCTCTCCGGCTATATGGAGGATCTCACCGGGGATCTTTACAGCTTGTTGGGCACGCTGCCGGCCGTTCACATCCTGGGTGTGACCGGTGAGGCAGCTGCCGACGCCTCCGATGACCGCCTCCCGCGTCTCACCTTCGCCGTGCGCGATGTTCCGGCGGATGTGATTCACCGCCGGCTCTTCGACAATGGCTTGGTCATTACGATCGCCCCGCACACCCCACTGCTCACGGAGATGGGCGTGGAGGAGGTCGGCGGTGCCGTCACGGTCTCGCTGAGCCCGTTCAGCACGTACCACGACGTAGAGCACCTCACCCGCGTCGTGGCGTCGCTGGCTTAGACCTCGAGGACGAGCTTGCCCGTGACCTCGCCGGAGTCGAGGGCTTTGTGGGCTTCGGCGGCGCGAGCAAGCGCATACGTCGCGTGCAGGTGGTGCTTGACGCTGCCGTCTTCCAACCAAGGCCAGACATTTTTGACGGTGTCCGCAACGATGGCGGCCTTGCCCTCCAACGAGCGGGAGCGCAGCGTGGTGCCCTGCAGGGTCAGGCGCTTGTTAAGCAGAATACCCATGTTGAGCTCGGCCTTCGTGCCACCCTGCATGCCGATGGTGACCATGTGGCCACCCTTGGCTAGCGCGATGAGGTTCTTTTTGAGGTACTTCGCGCCCATGATGTCGAGGATGACATCGCACTGGTTCTTCAGTTCCTCGGCGAAGTCCTGCTCGTTGTAGTTGATGAGGATGTCCGCGCCGAGTTCCTTGCAGGTCTCGAGTTTTTCGTCCGAGCCAGCCGTCACGGCGACGGTGGCGCCCAGTTGCTTCGCCACCTGGATGGCGAAGGTGCCGATGCCACCCGCGCCGCCGTGGATGAGGATGGTCTGGCCTTGAGTAAGACCAGCTTCCATAGCGATGTTGGACCAGACCGTGCAGGCCACCTCGATGACGGATGCGGCCTCGGCAAAGGAATAGCCGGTGGGGATGGGCAGCAGCTGGCCTTGGGGCACGGCCACGTACTCGGCGTAGCCGCCGCCGGCCAGCAGGGCGCCGACCTTGGAGCCAACCGCGACGTCGGTGTCGCCTGCGTCGACGACTTCGCCTGCGACTTCGAGGCCGATAATCTCCGAAGCGCCCGGCGGCGGTGGGTAGTGCCCGCGGGCCTGGAGCAGGTCGGCGCGGTTTACGCCGGCGGCTTTGACTTTAACGAGGACTTCGCCGGCAGCTAGTTCTGGTGTGGCGACATCCCCCAACTCCAGCGAGTGCGGGTCTTCCAGGTTGGTCTGAATGATGGCTTTCATGCCACACCACCGTACTTAAATCCAATCATCCTCGACGAGGAAGCCGTTGACCGTGATAGCAGCAGCATTGGCCTGGCCCATGGCCATCGCCACCTGTGCGCCTGGATTGACCACGTTGCCCACCGCCCAGACGCGCGGGTGGCTGGTGGCACCGGTGAGATCAGCCTCGATCAGGCTGCCGCCCATCGCCGGTGGCGGGCTATGGCGCTCGAGGTTGAGGTCAGCGAGGAACTCATCGTGGGGGCGGGGAATGGGCATGTAAAACAGTGCATCGACGGCATGCTCGTCGCTTTCCAGCAGGACTTTTCCGTCTTGGAAGGCGGTGACGGGGCCGTCGATAAGCGCAATGCCCCGCCGAGTCAGGTCCGCGCGCTGCTCGTCGGTGAATTCCATTCCATTGGTGAAGAAGGTGATGTCCTTCGACCACTGGCGCAGAACCGCGGCATGGTGGAAGGAGAACTCGCCGATGCAGAGCACGCCGAGCTTCTTGTCCGCCACCTCGTATCCGTGGCAGTAGGGGCAGTGGAGGACCGTATTTCCCCAGTTTTCTTCCAAGCCCGGGATGTTGGGGTGCTCGTCGTCCACGCCGCTGGCGACGATGATAGAGCGGGCAGCGATGGTCTCACCGTTGCTCAACGTGGCGGTGAGCGTGCGGTCATTATCGGTGACGGAATCCACGGTGGCGTTTAGGATCTGCGCGCCGTAGCTGCGCAGCTGTTCCTTGCCGCGCTCCTGGAACTCAAGGGGTGGCGTGCCCTCGAGGGCAATGACTCCATGAATTTCATGGGCGAAACGGTTGCGGGGAGTGGCGGAATCAACAATGAGGACACTGCGGCGGGCGCGGACCATGACCAGTGCTGCCTGAAGGCCGGCCGCACCACCGCCGATGATGAGGGTATCTACTGTCTGCATGGCCGCGAGTAAACCAGAGGAGGGTTTATATGGCAATGGTTTTCATTAATTTGTGGCAGGCGTCACGCCCAACCCTGACTTGGCCAAGTTAGTGTCGAAGGGTTGGGGTGTGGTGGGAATTCGTCAACATGAGGCATCGGCCAGAATTGCGAATGCGGCCCGTCGAAGGATGGCGCCTTGTGTATCCTTTGGATGTCGTTGAGCTTTTAAGGAGCAAGAAAGTAGCATGACCTACCCCTCCACCGTCTCTAAGGTGGGCATCCGATCGCGTGCCCTGCGTTTCGCACCGCGCCGCTCGGACTGGTCCCGCGCGACGATCGGGCGCGACCTTTCGGCAGGCCTCATGGTGGCCCTCGTCGCACTGCCCCTCGCGCTCGGCTTCGGCGTTGTGTCCGGTGTTGGCGCCGCAGCCGGAATTACGACGGCCATCGTCGCGGGCATCTTGGCCGCGGTCTTCGGTGGTAGCAATGTTCAGGTAAGCGGCCCGACCGGCGCAATGACCGTCGTGTTAATCCCCATCGTGGCCGACCATGGTGCCGATGGGGTGCTCGTTGTCGGCGTGCTGGCGGGACTCATGCTGCTCTTACTGGCATTCACCGGCGCTGGCCGCGCGATGAAGTACATGCCTTTGCCTGTCGTCGAAGGTTTCACAGCCGGTATTGCGGTGATCATCGGCCTCCAACAGCTGCCTGCTGCACTCGGTGTTGACGTCGACGGCGAGAAGGTCCTCGGGTTGGCGTGGGGCGCAATCAAAGCTTGGTTAGATGCCCCGGGATGGCAGGCGCCAGTGATGACCCTCGCGGTGGCGGCCGGAATCGTGGTTGCGGCGCGCGTTCGTAGTGGCTTTCCCGCGGCGCTGGTGTTGGTAGCTGCCGCGACGGCCATCAACATGCTGGCAGACAGTAACCTGAAGACAATCGGCTACATCCCGTCGACGTTGCCTGCTCCGCGCTTGCCGCACATCCCGTGGGAGCACCTGGATTCCTTGCTGTTGGCAGCGGTCGCCGTCGCAGCGCTCGGTGCGTTGGAATCGTTGCTGTCAGCGACGGTTGCCGACGCAATGACTGTCGGCGACCGTCACGATCCCGACCGCGAGCTCTTTGGGCAGGGCGTGGCCAACGTCGTCGCGCCCCTGTTCGGCGGGATCCCCGCAACAGCCGCGATCGCCCGAACTGCCGTCAACGTGCGGGCCGGCGCAGGTACGCGCCTGGCGGCGGTGTTCCATTCGCTGCTTTTGCTCGTCGCAGTGCTCGTCGCGGCCCGGTGGGTGGGCGAGATTCCTCTCGCTGCGCTTGCCGGCGTGCTTATCGCCACTGCGATCCAGATGATCCATCCGCGGAACCTCCGCTCGGTGATGCGCGCCACCAAGGGCGACGGGGTCACCCTGCTTATTACGGCTGCCGCCACCGTCGTGTTCGACCTTGTCGTCGCCGTGCTCATTGGCCTTGTAATAGCGGGCTTCTTCGCGCTGCGCGATACCGCCCGCACGGCGGTGTTAGAGGCCGCTCCACTGGAGACAGGAGACCACCGCGACAAGGAACGCGAACTCCTCGATGAGCACATCGCCGCCTTCCGCTTGGAAGGCCCACTCTTCTTTGGCGCAGCGCACGATTTCCTCCTCGATCTCGCTGATGCTTCGTCGGTCAAGGTTGTCGTGCTCCGCATGCGCTATGTCACGACGATTGACGCCACTGGCGCCCAGATGCTCGCTGACACGATCGGGCGCCTTGAACGTCACGGCACCCGGGTCCTACTCTCAGCCACGAAGCCCGAACATGTTCCGGTGTTGCGCGAACTCGGCGTATTTGACCAGCTTGCGCACGAGAATCACGTCTTCGACGACACTCTCGACGCCATCGCCCACGCCCGACTGCATGTCTCGCGCATTCAGCATGAGGAGTCGGATGGCGCACCCGCGGCGTCGCAAAGCAATCAGTAGGACGAGTAGCACTGGCGAAGAACCAAAACCGCACCACTTCAGCACCGATGAAGTATTCGCTGAGCTCGACTCAGCGTCACTTGTCGAAAAGCAACTCGATCGGCTCCGTTTCCCGCGATTCGTGGTCCCAAACGTAGAAGCTGTCATCGCTTGGCAGGAGAACAATCGCGTTGCCTTCCTGATCCTCTGCGACGACGATGGCGTCCTGCGGGAATCCGTCGGCCTGGGAGCGCCACGTTTCGGTTTCCTTGACCACGTGATTCGCCGAGCGCGCGAGACGGCGGCGGTCAGAATCGTCGTACACCGGGTAGAGGAACCAGTATCCCTCGTCGGCATCGTCGATTTCGCCGCCGTTCTCCGACATCAGACGCTGCCGCAAGTCGTCCGGGAAGGTGCGGCCCAATGCTTCCTCAGCAGCGCGGATTCGTGATTCATCAACCGGGAATGCCATGCGAGCAGTGTATCTCGAAATCCCAGTCCTCCGCTACACACGTCCTACCGCAGGGCGGTCTTATTGCAACCGCCTGGCACCCCTATGCGAAGACACGTAAGCTGAGCGACAAATACGGCTTGCTACGGGCAAAGGGCACTGGCTTGGAGGCGTAGATGGAAAGGGTTTTCTCCAGAGAGACCACGCTCGTGGACAACCGGCTCACGCTCGCACTCGCGCCCGGGCTGGGGCTTGATGGGCCCACCGCGGCCCCAAGTTTCTTTCACGGATTCGCAACCCACCCGCAGGTGCTCGCACGCGGGCTCGTAACACTAGCGGACATCACCGCCACCCGCTATTACAACTTCTCCCCGATGTCGGAGCGCGACCCGATCCTTTCCGCACACGGCGATCGTCTGCGGGCTGAGTGTTTTTCGGGGTGCAACGCCGTCTATGCGTGCTTTGAGGTGATGAGCTCGGGCCTTGACGGTGGAGACATCGGGCGAGGCACCACCAACGTCGACATCGGCCCAAAGTCCAGAGTGATGCTGTCCAATCTGCCGCGCCATGAACTCCTGCACGTCGACGTCGGCACAGAGGGGCTGCGGGCGGCGACGCTGACAGCGTCCACGATTGAGCGCCCCGTAACCATGCCATCACGCTGGGTGCCCGCACTAGGAAACGCGGCGCAGTCACAACAAGGTTTCGTCGAGGCGTTCCGAGTGCCGGCCTCGGGTGCACGCCGATTCCTTGCCGGATTGCCGCCCGCGAGTGCGTCCGGGCATTCAGCCTGGCTGTCCTCATCCCGTGGCGCGATAAAGGTCAGTGCGGTGGCGACGCCGGGAGCGGTGCTGGTCAGCGGCCTGCAGCGGCTAAGCGCCTTGAAACGGCTATTGCCCCACGCACAAGGACTCATCGTCCACGGCCCCGCAGACGAGCACACCGTTGGCGCAATGATCACGCTGCTGCTTCCGTGCGCCCGGCTCACCTTGGGGCTCACCGACAAGGAATGGCGCGGCTACTCCGGCGAAGGCTCCCTACTGGCCTCCCTGGCCGAACTGAACGTCGCGGAAGACGCCGACTTAGTGAGCGCCGTGTTGGCCTTTGAGCCAATTATCGACGTGCACCGCCTTTCCAAGGACACCGCGCTGCCCGAGGCCCGGGTGAAGTCCGCGCTGGCGCTGCTCGCGGCCTCTGGCCGCGTGGGGTGGGACGTCAACGACCAAGCCTATTTCCATCGCGAACTGCCAGACACGCCCGAACGGGTGGAAAAGGACAATCCGCGGTTGATCGCAGCTCAGAAGCTCGTGTCCGCCGGTGCCGTGCGCAGCTCCGGTTCGGATGCCTGGATCGTCAGGTCTGACGACGCCGAATACGGAGTGCGACTCGGCCCCGATGCTGGCGCCCCCGAGAAGGGTGCCACCTGCAGTTGCACCTGGTATCTCTCACATGCTGGCGACCGTGGGCCGTGCAAGCACGTTCTCGCCGTCATGCTGACACAAAAATCGACCAGCCCCACCGAGCGTTAGGAACCCGAATGGCAGTGAACCCGAGGCTGAAAGAGGCCCTTGAAATCTTCCGCGAATTAGGTTGGGACAAGGCTGATGTCGCCGATGCACCAACGCTGCCGCTAGGCACGCAGGAACAACAGAAAGCGGCCCTCGCCGGACTAGAAACCGGCGACTGGGGGGAGTACCGGAGAATCAAATCCAACTCTTACCGCTGGATCAGCGTGGTGAACGTCAATGAAACCATGCTCGCCCTGTTTGCGTTGCGCCTCGGCGTAATCCCGCGCAGGGCAGCGTCGTTGCTGCAATACACCGACGATGTTGTTTTGGCTAGATGTGTTGCCCAACGCGGCAAGGCTTACGCCTCCACATTCATCGATGAGGTGTGCATCCCTCGCCTGAGGGTGTCTGAGCACTCCCTGTCCGCACATGGTGAGGCAGCCGTCCGATTGGTATGCGAGATGGGGCTACCCGCCCCAAACAAGGTCGGCTACCTCCAAGACTGGTCCATCGTTGCGCTCGCGGCACTTACTGGTGACGTTGACAACATCACGTTTCCTGAAAAACATGCGCTCCCGACCTTTGAAGAACTGCGTCCTTCGTTCGAGGAGCACTGGCAGGCCGCGCTGCATTCGGAAGTGCCGATGACGGGGACCTTCGGCAAGCTGCTTGCGGCTGCGGTCAAGGCAGGGCTGATCCAGCGCGACGCGGGAATAGAGCAGCTTTTCATGTCTTTGGATGCGGCAGCGCGTCCTAGTGACCGTAAAGAACTCACGTCGTTGATCGTGAACGACATAGCGGCGACCGACGATGAACTGGTCGCCCGCACCGACGCGCTGATCCCCGTCCTAAGTCATGGTGAAGGGCCGGTCGTCGAGGGCTTCGCTCCTCGACTGATTGCGAATGTGGCCGACGATCTGGTGGGCGAAGTAGCTCTCACTTGTCTTTACGCGAAGACGAAGAAGGCAGTGCGACAAGTGTTGACTGCTTTGAAGCAGCGAGACTTTCCCGGACAGCCGAGTGCTGAACTACTGCACGAGAGGCTAAGTGAACTCGCCCAGTCCTCCGACAAGGCCACGGCGAAGCTGGCCGAGGCGGTGCTGGCACATTGGAACGTGACCCCTGCGGCCCCAAGCGAAGATCCCGAAGTCACCGGGCTGTGGCAGCCCACTCCAGAGCTGTGGAACGTCCCGAGGTTTGAGCTGGGTGAGGTCACCCCGGAGGCATTGACCGAAGCGCTTCGAGTGTTGACATCTCGCGGTGACGTTGCTGCGTTCGGCTTGGAGGCAGACCGGTTCCTGGCCCTGGCGGTCGCGCTGGCGAACCACAACCTGGACGACACCCGCAGGGCGCTCACTGGGATCTCTTCGGTATCCTGGGCACACGTCGTCCGTAACTGGTTGGCAGGCGAACCAGCCCGTCCCCGTTGGCAAGCAGGAAGCTTCTTGTGGTACATGCGTGTTGAAAGCACGTTTGATCATCTGGGGCACATCCCCTGTCTGCTGTCGCAGCCATCGCGGGTGGATCTGAGTGTCGAGTTCGAGGATCTGGTTGCGTCCCTGGAAAAGTATGCGGTCGCGGGCGTCCCTGTGCTGCAAGCTGACCTGGTTTTGGCGCTAGCTCGCCTGGATGTGACGAAGGCGGACGCTAACGCGGACCTGCCCGAGGTCCGGGTGAAGTTGATGGACGGCAAGCTGTTGGTTCGCAGCGCGGACCGAGTAATCACGTCCTACCTGAAGCGACCATTCGTCATTCCGGAGGCGCCTTTTGCCTCGCCAGACCGCAATGGCATATTGGCCTGGCCCAAGTCGTTGGTCGGGTTGGACCGCAATATGGTCGTCAATGACCGGGCCGGGAGATACTTCGGGGTATTCCCCAACTGGGGTGATGCCCTGAATATCGACCTTGATCGACGACTCTACCTGGACGTGGCGTCAGTCATGGCCCGGCAGCTGGCTCGTAGCGCCAAGCCGCTTGGGCCGGGCGGAGCGGTGAATTTGCTGGCCGTACAACGTCACGGACGCCCACAGCATGCCACCGAGTCAGCGTTGGCGCTGCAAGAAGCCTGGGAGCGCGGGCTGTTAGTGCCCGGCGTGGCCGATATCGACTACCTCGACTGGGACGGGCAGCTGCGCAACATCGGATCATTCGTCGAGTCATTGCGCGAGGCAGCGGATCGCGGCATGTTGTCAGTTGTCTGGCCGCTTTTCGACGACCTGCTCGTCGCCTCTGCCAAAACCCCACGGATGTTGGCGGGCACCGCCGAGGCGTCCCAGGCAATGCAGGACTACGTCGGCGAGGTGCTGGCTGCGGTCGCTGCGGGTGTTGCACCGGCGTCAGCGTTGGACGTGCCGGGGGTACGCGCGTTGGCGGCTCGGAAAGGTTCTTCAAAGGCGGTTGACGCGGCCAGGGGCGTCGTCAAGCAACTGCCCGACGAGCAGGCGGAACCCTAGTATCCCGCTGCGCCTTCCCTCGACACGGCGCTTTTTGAAAAGATCTGGCCGGCAGCGGCCGGGACCAAGCCGAACATCCCGGATGGGGTGACGTACTCGCTGCGCGAGGCAGGTTCGAACACAAAGCAGCCCCACCTGCAACTCGACATGGTTGTTCCCAGCTACCCGGCGTCCGTATTCGAGATTAAAAGCCTGACCAGATTGTTCCTTGAAATCCGGGAAGAAAGGCAGGCCAGTTCCAAGCGCGTGAACCAGGACGAGCCGGAAGGCAAGGAAAGCTGGCTCTATTGGGACGGCAACGCCCTGGTTGCAGACGATTCCAGAAACCGGAGCGAGGCTACACCTGAGCTTTCCGACGCGCTTATTGCGGTATTGATCGCTTACACAGGGGTTCGCGCCGACAACGTCCACCAGAAGCGGGAATGGGCAGCGGAACGACTACAAGAATTGGCCGAAAAAGAGGCGTACGGCTCCGCTGCTGTGAAGGCCGCCACGATCGGGTTGCTGCCGTACCACGAGGTGTGGAGCCCGGCGCGGGTGGTGTACACCCTGGAAAAACAGCCTGAAATGCTGCCGTTCCTGTGGCCAACGTTGAGCGAACCCCTGTGGTTCGCCGGAAATCAG
>NZ_KV813888.1:0-1852 GCF_001813755.1 Corynebacterium sp. HMSC074H12 | reverse complement strand
TCTCCGGCGCCGAGATCATCACACTCGAAGGACCGAACATGCGCCTCACCACCAACACATAACCACCAACAACGCCTGAGTAAGACACCGCTACCGGATACTCACTCAGGCGCTACCAGATACTCACCACACCGCTACCATTTCAGTCTTCTGAACAAAAGGAAACGACATCCCGCTATCAATACAGTGCTGGTGGCCGACGATTTACGGGAGCGCTAAAGACTTAAAACGTCAGGCATGTAGTCCCTTAAATGACGAGGTTATGGGGTTCAGGAACCCGTGTGATTGCTTGTCCTCAGGGCTATGAACGCAGACTTAGAAGTGCACTCATGAAGGTCACCAATGATTCCAGATCGAGGAGGAGTACAAGCTGATTTGAAAGACCTGCCCCCCTTAGCCGCCGCATTCATTCACGTGTTCTAAAACGCTGGTCGCAAATAAACCATTCCAATAGACGGCCACCGACACTGCCAATAGACTAATTCACTCGACCAGACGGACTACTAAGGCTCGCGCATGGGTACGTCGAAGTTCGCGCTCGTGCGCACTGCATCCAAGATTCATGTCATAGGCACCAGCGCACACGTCTATTCCTACTGTTAATTCTCGGGCTTTCGAAGATATCCTTCACTATAAATTTACACACCTACTACTTCGTAAATTTTTGCACCTATTAAATTTGCAAACCCGATACCAAAAGCTGACGCCATCGAAAATATAGCTACTACAAATGTCCGATCTTTATCATCACCTTTGTCATACTGAAACTGCCAAGCCATAATAGTTGCGAGCGTCCGGGCGGTATGAATTAAGCAGAATACCGCCATCAAGGCTAATGAAAAGACAATCATTGATTGTAAGAGCACAGCACTGCTAACTAAGAGAATCCCGCCGAACACCCCCAAAGCAACTGCCAGCAAGAGTAAGGCGAAATTTGAAGCCCTACCTCCTTTCTTGAAGCGAGAGTTCTTCTGGATAACATAATTGATCGCAATTTCTATAAATACAGAGCACAATAGCAACCAACTAAGCTTACTTCCCTTGGACGCCAGTATGTACGGCACTAGAACGGAACCGGTTGTGATAATTGCGAATGTAACAAAGACTTTTAGACAAGAAATCCATACATCTGTTGCCAATGAAAATCTGACGGGAAATGAAGCTCGGCGTACAACGTCGACCCCTTGATTTTGCTTCAATACGTGCGTCGCGGCGATACAAATAAAATATCCAAAACTCCCAAGCAACGAAGCAAAGGTTCGAATCGAGACATCAAAAAGCAGAACGCATGATACGGTGGCTGTCCCAAGTAGAACGACAGTCAACGTAGCTGTTCGTAATGCAATTTTGAAACTAACTAGCTCCTCTTTTTGCAGGTAGCGTGGAGGAAGAGCACCTCTCAGAGGCGAAACAAACCTTCCAAGCAAAAAGATTCCAACCAAAGCGCCCATCAATGGGATTTGACCAGGGATTATTCCAAGAACAACATATGCGACCACCTGAAAAATCTGCACACAGCCGAGAACCCTAGCTTCGCCCACGACATCTCCGAGACGTGCAAGCGGCAACGACAGAATTGTCCCAATAACAATGCCCGTGCCCACCGCATGCAAAGCACCTTGACCATCAAGACCAGATTCTACTGTCAGGTAACCTACAGAAGCTGCAAGAAATGAAGTCACGTATGCATCCACAAGAACACTCACTCTGATTACAGTTGCAGGAGAGAGCATTTTCCTTAAGAGCACCTCAAGACACCTCCAACTGGACTTCTACGAATGACCACTCAATGCTCGTGACATTAGAAAACGGGCCTGGCCCCCGGAAAGTAGACACGTCGGGGGTTAGCTAT
>NZ_KV813887.1:0-1317 GCF_001813755.1 Corynebacterium sp. HMSC074H12 | reverse complement strand
GCTCCTTAGAAAGGAGGTGATCCACCCGCACCTTCCGGTACGGGTACCTTGTTACGACTTCGTCCCAATCGCCGATCCCACCTTCGACAGCTCCCTAACAAGTTTAGGCCACTGGCTTCGGGTGTTACCAACTTTCATGACGTGACGGGCGGTGTGTACAAGGCCCGGGAACGTATTCACCGCAGCGTTGCTGATCTGCGATTACTAGCGACTCCGACTTCATGGGGTCGAGTTGCAGACCCCAATCCGAACTAAGGCCGGCTTTCAGCGATTCGCTCCACCTCACAGTGTCGCTGCGCGTTGTACCGACCATTGTAGCATGTGTGAAGCCCTGGACATAAGGGGCATGATGATTTGACGTCATCCCCACCTTCCTCCGAGTTAACCCCGGCAGTCTCTCATGAGTCCCCAACCAAATGCTGGCAACATAAGACAAGGGTTGCGCTCGTTGCGGGACTTAACCCAACATCTCACGACACGAGCTGACGACAACCATGCACCACCTGTACACCAGCCACAAGGGACACTACATCTCTGCAGCAATCTAGTGTATGTCAAGCCCAGGTAAGGTTCTTCGCGTTGCATCGAATTAATCCACATGCTCCGCCGCTTGTGCGGGCCCCCGTCAATTCCTTTGAGTTTTAGCCTTGCGGCCGTACTCCCCAGGCGGGGCGCTTAATGCGTTAGCTACGGCACAGAAGACGTGGAAGCCCCCTACACCTAGCGCCCACCGTTTACGGCATGGACTACCAGGGTATCTAATCCTGTTTGCTACCCATGCTTTCGCTCCTCAGCGTCAGTAACTGCCCAGAGACCTGCCTTCGCCATCGGTGTTCCTCCTGATATCTGCGCATTTCACCGCTACACCAGGAATTCCAGTCTCCCCTACAGCACTCAAGTTATGCCCGTATCGCCTGCACGCCCGAAGTTAAGCCCCGGAATTTCACAGACGACGCGACAAACCACCTACGAGCTCTTTACGCCCAGTAATTCCGGACAACGCTCGCACCCTACGTATTACCGCGGCTGCTGGCACGTAGTTAGCCGGTGCTTCTTATACAGGTACCGTCACTTACGCTTCGTCCCTGTCGAAAGGAGTTTACAACCCGAAGGCCGTCATCCCCCACGCGGCGTCGCTGCATCAGGCTTCCGCCCATTGTGCAATATTCCCCACTGCTGCCTCCCGTAGGAGTCTGGGCCGTATCTCAGTCCCAATGTGGCCGTACACCCTCTCAGGCCGGCTACCCGTCGACGCCTTGGTAGGCCATTACCCCACCAACAAGCTGATAGGCCGCGAGCTCATCTTGCACCGAAAAA